>NZ_JADPMS010000061.1:0-8100 GCF_015686645.1 Streptococcus sp. NLN76
GAAACAAGTTAGTACGAATTGCGCGATAAATAGCATTAGCTGATCTACAACCTTGTTGTAAAGCCCAAATGTAGCTAGAAATCAAGATAACATCTGGTTGAAGTTGCAAATGGACATTCTTACGAAAACGAACCGATTCTGGAACATATTTCTCGTATAGATCTGTCACTTTAACCAAAATTTTATTGAAAACTACTTGTGTTTGTGATGGATTCGCGAGATAATGTACTTGGCTTTGCATATCATGTCCTCAATTCATGGTGGTTTTGAGTTTATGATACGCAAAGTTTTTTATTATTTCCAGGATTAACTAGCACAACGGGTTCAATTTTATAATACAATACCTGAAAATAGAAATAGAATTTACTTGATTTTATTGAATCTTGCCGGAATTCTTTTGGATCGTGAAGAATTTACAGTCACTGCTAAGTTTATTCGGCAGCTAGATAACCTTTCAATATTAGAGAACAATCTAATGGCTCGACTGCAACTGAAATTTATCAAAGCTCAAATGCGCTACATGCAAGGTAACAAGGGGGCAATGAAGGATCTGGAGGAATGTTTACGAATCGCTCAATTTCTCGAATGTTACAATCTAGAGGGTCAAATTAAGGATACTATTTCTCTTGTTACGGATTCGTAACAATTTTATAAGGAAGTCTTTTTTGTTATAAACTGATTTCGCTGATTTAGATGTTGGACCAGTGAAAAGAAAAAGTAAAAACAAAGGAGAAATGAATCTTGTTTCATCTAGATTATCAGTTAAAGAAAAGATTTTCTTTTAGAAAATATTCGGTTGGTTTAATTTCAGTTATGGTTGGAGTAGTTATGTTGGGTGTTCCACAGACTGTATCCGCTGACGAAGTTACTGAGAATGTATCACAAAGTGAAGTTTTATTGACAACAAGTGATACGACTAACTTGTCTTCAGAAGTGTCTTCCCAAAATGAAGAAACAAACCTGTCGCATCACATTCAACCTTCTGTAATTTTTGAGAACAGTTCAATTTTAGAAGCTAAAGCAGAACAAGTTAAAGACATTGATACTGAGAATAAAGAAATACCAGTAAATGAACTTCCTGAAAATGATATTAACAAAAAAGTTGCTCGAGAAAATGCAGATGGTACAGTAATTACTTCAAAAGATTCAATACCTACATCGGAAAATGAAATATCTCCAGAAGGTAGTTCAGAACAGAATAGTATTAAAATTGATAAGGATGAAATTGTAGTTGAATCACTAGAAAAAGATTCAAAATCAGAGACAAAAAAGAATTTGGGTAGACAAACAAGTCCATTTAGGACTGCAAATACCGGAAATTATATTGGAGATAATTATCGCTGGAAAAATGGGAATATCTCAACTGATTTAGATAGATGGGGTTATCCTGTAAGACAATGTACCTCATTTGTTGCTTTCCGTTTAGCAGAAACGAATGGTTTTTCCAATGTTGCTTATCTAGGTAATGGAGCAGATTGGGGATTGAATGCACCTTCGCGTGGAGGTTATGTAGATAAGGTGCCTGCCGTAGGTTCAGTAGCTTGGTTTGGTAAAGGATCTTTTGGTGCTTCTGATATTATATGGTCATGTTGCTTGGGTAGCTGAAGTAAGAGGCAATACAGTAGTTATTGAAGAATACAACTATAACTGGAGCTATGGATATTATCGCAGAAGTATTCCTATTTCATCTGTAACGGGTTTCATTCATTTTAAAGATTTGACTACACCTCCAAATGGTAATGGTAATTCAGGAAATTCTTCAAACAGCCCAGTTAATACTGGAAATCTAGCTCCATCAGGAACTTATACTTTTACTTCCAAAGCACCAATTAAATCAGAACCCAAATTTACTGCACCAGATATGGCTTATTATGAAGCAGGTTCTTCAGTGAATTATGATAAAATATTAGATGCTGACGGCTATCGCTGGCTTAGCTATCTATCATATCAAGGAAATCGTCGTTATATACCATTGGTTAAATTGTCTTCGTCTGAGTCTAATAGTAAACCTATTACTTCAAGTACAGCGCCAACAAATAATGCATCAACTCCATCTTCAGAAGCAAAGCTTCCTGCTAGTGGTACTTATACATTTACCCATAGATTAGGAATTAAATCAGAATCACGTTATTCAGCAACAGATTTAGCATACTATGAGGCAGGTTCCTCAGTGAATTATGATAAAGTATTAGATGCTGACGGCTATCGCTGGATTAGTTATTTGTCATATCAAGGAAATCGTCGCTATATTGCCGTTGAAAAGCTTTCTTCTGGTACAGCCTCACCTTCTGATCAGCTGAATAAACCAAGCACTTCTAATATTCCATCTAGTGGAAGCTATACTTTTACAGCTGTCGGATATGTAAAAAATGAACCTCGGATGTCTTCTGTAACGTTGGCTCAATATAACCCTGGTATGTCTGTAAATTATGATAAAGTTTTGAATGCAGAAGGTCGCAACTGGCTTAGTTATGTTTCAGCTTCAGGCATCAGAAGATATATTGCTATCAACTAAAGAAAGGTCTATCGATGAAAAAGACAACTATTACACTTTTAGCCCTGCTTGTTTTGGCTGGTTGTTCTAATAACCGACAATCTGAATCTACAGTATCTAGCTCTTTAAGCAAGACACAACAATCAAGTTCATCAGTAAGCAAGGTAACGAGTTCAACTAAGAAGTCTTCTAATAATAGTGAAAAATCTACTGGTGCAGCAAATCAGGAAAATTCCTCTTACTCTGTTACACCTAGCTCAACTGTAGAACAGGGTGAAGCAGTTGGAGCATCCGTAAGTACTGAGACGCCAGTTCAGAGCAAATCATCAGACGGTGTTGTTGGTTCACAGGGAAATCTTCCAGATGTTCCCTATAATCCAGAACCATTCCTTGCTGGCGACTTTTCATCACTAGCTGGAACATGGCAAGATGAGTATGGTAATCAAATCACAGTTGGAGCGAATGGATCTCTTGCTATTCAAATGGCTGAAGGAGAACACATTTCAGAAGAGGCACGTCAGCAATTAAGTCGTGATCTCTACATTTTGAATGGTTATGGTTATTGGCAAGATACTGCTTTTATTAGCCCTACCTCTAATGATGCTCATACTTCAGGGTTACCACGATTTTCTTATGACACCGCTGCAAATTCAATCTATTTAGTTCCAAATTATGCAGAAACTTATTCTGGAACTTTTTCTCGAATAAATTGAAGCACTGCAAATCGTCTAACTACCTTAACGGAAAAGAACTTTGATATTAGCCGTCTTTTGCATATAAAATAACACACGATAAAAACATTGCCTTTTCTTTCACAGAGGGTAAGATTTTTATCGTGTGTTTTCTTTATGGTTGTCTTCGAGAAAAATTGGTGAACTTGAAGGACGAGGGTCTATGGTGGGATTGGTTGTACTGGAAGGGCTGACCGTCACCTAGGAAGACGGTTGCTTCCACCAGGGCTAGGTAAGCTGGATCCAGATTTTGGAAGTAGTCCTGGAGAACTTGATTGGCTGGTTGGAAAGTAATGGTTTTAGCCGAGTGGCTAATGACCAAGCCCAAGTCTTGTTCAATGTAGTGGTAGATGGACTTCTGGGCGATTTCCTCTGTAAGTCCCGTTATGAGTTGGGGGTTAAAGAAATCAATATCAACGATGTTGACCTTGGCCCCTTTTTTTCGAAGGCGAACCACCCGGATGACGGGATCAAAGTCCCTTAGTTGTAGAGCAGATTTGACATCTGGGTAGTCTTTGGCCTTGATTTTTTCAAAGACAGCAACTTTAGTTTTGTAGGCGTGGTTGAGGCCGTCGTTGATTTCTTGGAAACTGGTTAGACTGGCTAATTCAAAATTGAGGGAAGGATCGTAGATGACAATGGATCCTTTCCCACGAATTTTTTGAATGTAAGCATCGTTTTGTAGGAGCTGTAAGGATTTGCGAAGGGTTTCGCGAGAAGTCTCAAAGTGCTGGCAGAGGTCCATCTCAGAAGGGAGCAGTTCCCCTTGGCTGTAAATGCCTTGTCGGATTTCATTTTTTAGTTGGTCATAGATGACCTGGTACTTTTTTTCAGTCATAGGCTAACGACTCAGGAAAGCGACGGTCTCATACGGACGGAGTTTCAAGGACTGTTCAGCTTCTCGCTGGCCGTAATTTCCTAGGAGGTATTCGTAGTTGGTGCCTTCCATTGGGACAGTTGTCACTTGGCCATAGAAATTGTTGAAGACAATCAATTCTTGATTCCCTAATTGACGCTTGTAAGCCAATACTTGTGGGTGGTCGGTTAAGAGAGGGTGGTAAGAACCTTCCTGGATAATAGCCAACTCTTTGCGGAGGCGGATTAAGTCTTGGTAGTAAGAGAAGATGCTTCCTTGAGCTAATTCTTGTTCAACATTAATCTCTTGGTAGTTGTTTGCAACTTCTAGCCAAGGTTGACCGGTGGTGAATCCTGCATTCTCAGACGTATCCCATTGGATCGGTGTCCGGCTGTTGTCACGGGATTTAACTTGAATAACTTCAAAAGCTTCTTCGGCAGTCAAGCCTCGATCCAAGAGCATTTGGTAAGCATTGATACTTTCAATATCTTTGTACTGGTCCATGCTGGTGAAGCCAGGATCCGTCATTCCGATTTCTTCCCCCATATAGATGTAAGGGACCCCCTTCATCATGTGGATGGCTTGAGCCAACAGTTTAGCAGACTCCACTCGGTATTCTTGGTCGTTGGTGAAGCGGGTTAGAGCGCGTGGTTGATCATGATTATTCCAGAAGACCGCATTGCAGCCGCCGCCTTGATCCATTCCTACCTGCCAGTCGTTGAGAATTCGTTTCAACTCTGCGAAGTCCATAGCCTGGTTTTGCCATTTGTCGCCATCTTTGTAGTCGACTTTTAGGTGGTGAAAACTAAAGGTCATAGAGAGCTCATGACGGTCTGGTCTGGTGTAAAGGATACAGTTGTCAATGGTGGTTGAGGACATCTCACCGACCGTTACGATAGTGGGATCCTGTCCGAAGCTAGCCTGGTTCATTTCTTGCAAGTAGTCATGGACAATTGGGGTGTCCGTATAGAGCCCTTTTTCTTGTTGCTCATTGAGACTATCCACAAGAAGTTCATCCTTACCAATCACATTGATCACGTCAAAGCGGAAGCCAGAGGCTCCTTTTTCCCGCCAGAAGTTGACGACATCGTAGAGTTCCTTACGAACTTCTGGATTATGCCAATCCAAGTCTGCCTGGGTTTTATCGTAGAGGTTCATGTAATACTTGCCTGTGTTGCCGAAAGGTTGCCATGCGGGCCCACCAAATTTGGATTGCCAGTTAGTTGGAAGACTCCCATCTTCCTTAGGTTCCCGGATATAGTAGTAGGCTTGGTATTTTTCATCACCGGCTAGTGCTTTTTGGAACCACTCGTGCTCTGTTGACGTGTGGTTGAGCACCATATCCAGCATGATTCCCATCCCTAGTTCCTTGGCTTGGCGGGCCAATTCCTCAAAGTCTTCCATGGTTCCGAAGCGGGGATCGATGGCCCGGTAATCCGCGATGTCATAACCATTGTCATTTTGAGGAGACACATAGAAAGGGTTGAGCCAGAGAATATCTACTCCTAATTTTTTCAAATAAGGAAGCTTCTCAATAATACCCGGCAAATCCCCAAAACCATCGCCGTTGCTATCGTTAAAGGATTTAGGATAAATTTGGTAAACAACTTTGGAAAATATTGAATCTTTCATGAAAACACCTTTCTAAAAAAAGGGGAGAGTGGGACAGAACAAGATGTTGAAATCTTGTTCGTTACAAGTCCGTATTTCAGGTTGTAAGCTGAAACGGTCTCTCCCCAGACCGTTTCACTCCCACCTTCGCACAGTTGATTAGGCTGTTTTCAGAGCCTGCAAGGCGAAAGAAAATGCCAATCAACCACTGCGTCAAAATTATATAGCAAACTATAATAATGAGGTTGAAACTGTTGTCCCAACCTCACCCCTTATAAATCAAGTCTTATTTCTTCTTCTCAAAGCGAATGAAAACAAACGTTAGAACGATTGGAAGGGCGATAACGATAGCCAATCCAAGGGCGAAAATACCCCAATATTGTGGAACGATGGAGAGGATACCAGGGATACCACCGATACCGACAGAGTTAGCAAGAACTGGTACAGAACCGAGAAGGGCTCCGGCAATTCCGGCTGAAACCATTGCTGCTAGGAAGGCAGATTTATGGCGAAGAGTTACCCCGAAGATGGCTGGTTCAGTAACTCCCAACCATGCAGAGATGGCAGAAGTAAGCGCCATGCTTTCGTTTTTGCTATCTTTGTTTTTACGGAAAATTAACATCATAGCAAGGGCTGCAGATCCTTGAGCTACGTTAGACATAACAAGGATAGGCCACAAGAAGGTTCCATTTTCAGATGCCACCAATTGAAGGTCAACTGGGAGGAACATGTGGTGCATACCAGTGATAACAAGCGGTGCGTAGAAGGTACCGTAGATGAGACCTCCCAACCAGCCAGCTGTACTGAAGATAGCCATCATGATGTTTGTGATTTGAGTCGCCAACCACATGGTCACAGGACCAATAACTGTGAAGGCAAGGAAACCAGTAACCAAGAGTGAAACAGGAGCAACCACCAAGAGTTTCAAGCTATCTGGAACACGTTTGTTCAACCATTGTTCCACATTAGCCAAAATGAAAGCCGCAAAGAGAGATGGTAGAACTTGAGCCTGGTAGTTCATTTGTTGAACAGGAATACCGAAGAGATCCCAAGTTGGAATTTCAGCAAGTCCACCAGTGTTTGCATCAAACAAAGCATATTGAGAAGTCAATCCAGGGTGGCAAAGGACCAAACCAAGAACGATCCCCAAGAGTGGAGAACCACCGAAGCGGGTCATAGCTGACCAACCAACAAGAGCTGGGATAAAGATAAAGGATGTTGCTGCGATAAAGTTAACAATACCAGCAAATCCAGCGAAACCAGGATACATTTCAACAATGGATTGCGCTCCAAAGATTCCTGGTTGGGTAAGAACATTGTTAATCCCCAAAAGCAAACCAGAAGAAATGATCGCTGGTAGGATTGGTACAAAAACATCCCCCAACAATTTCACCAATTTTTGAAGTGGGTTCAAATCTTGGGCAGCTTGTTCCTTGGCTTCTTCCTTAGATACAGCTTGTGCACCTGTTTGAGCTACCAATTCATCGTAAGCTTTATCAACGATACCAGGACCGATGATGACTTGGTATTGACCATTGGCAGAGAATTGTCCCTTAACCAAATCAATTTGATCGAGAGCAGACTCATCTACTTGCCCTTCATCTTTTAAAATAAAGCGAAGACGGGTCACACAGTGGGTTACACTGTTGATGTTGTCCTTGCCACCAATGGCTTCAACGATTTTAGAAACATCGTTTTTCATAAGATCTCCTTTTGAAAGCGTTTGTTAAACTTGTATAGACAAATTATAAATGAGAGATTACCACTTGTCAATATTTTTTTGAAAAAAGTTTAAGGAACTAGAATAAATGTATGATGATGGTTCTTTTTATAATTAAACTTTATTTTATGAGTTGTTTTTTTATTAAGATGTTAAACTGTTGGTAGTTGTAAAGTCGATAACATTTAGTGCCCTAATTAATCGGCTTTGAGAACTACATCGATGTATTAGAAATTATATTTAAATGATTTTAAATACTTAGTGAATGTACACGTTGTGAAAAATTGAGTTTTGATTTTTGAAAACAATATCTAAAAAATATCTCACTCTTTTTGAATTTCCAGATTGTATGTAGATGAAAGTCTAGTGGTGAAAAGTCAAGTTCAAAGTTCTGAGCAGTTACTCTTTTTTTCAGAAAAAAGGACGCACTGAAAAGAGCTAGCGAAAAATGATGTTTTTCAATCAATTTTCACTAGATTTTCAAGGAGTGTGCAGATCCTAATAGGTATCTTCCATAAGCCTCCTTGGTGGCGTATAGAGTTGGCGGTTGCGTAGTAGCACATCCACCAGACGCACAAATTTTCTAGCAGTTAAGACGAGAGCTCGTTTATGTTTGTTTTTTGGTACTTCTTGACACTTCTTCTGGTAATAGGCTTTGTATTCTTCGTCATAACGTCTGACAGAGTTG
>NZ_JADPMS010000062.1:0-7877 GCF_015686645.1 Streptococcus sp. NLN76
AAGCAGCAAGAGCATTAGGGATGCGGCAACATCCTTAAGACATTTTTAAATATGTTCACCTTAAGTATAACACAGATAGTGTTTTTTTGCGCTTTTTTACTGTGTTATTTTCAAATAAAAGACTATACAAGTCTTTATTTCAAGTTGTAAGCTGAAACGATTTATCCCCAAACCGAGCTCGCTCTTTTATTGTTAGGCTCGGGTTCAAACAGTCTCTTCCCAGACTGTCTTCGCTTTCTTGTTTTAAGGCTCAGGTACAAAGGCATGTTGAATGGGTATTATGTTAGCTCGTCTTGTCGTACTTATTTGAAACTTTCTTCGAAAGTTTTATCAGCAACCTCAAAATCTCCCTCAAGATTTTGACCTGTCTACGACTCGCTTCCTTGTACTGAAAGACTATATTTCCTTTCTCACTGGATTTGGAGTCACCGTCTTACCTTTTCTCCCCCTTCATCTTATCCAAATATTTTAAACATTAACGATTCAAACGGCACATTTTTAAGGTCTTTTTTTCACAGGATTCATCAAAAACTAGGTTCTTTCACTCCAATCATCCCGTCAAAAAAAATTCACAATAACAACTGTAATCCAAGAGACTTTAAATTGATAGAAAATGAATCTAAACAGATTTTTCTCACATTATTTGTATTCCCTTTCAAAATAAGCTATGATAAACATAGAAAGGATGTAGACTATGAATACAAATAAACTCATTCCTTATAAACGTATGCCCATCTGGACCCAGGTAACGACGCCCCAGACAGTAACAAGACAGCACAATACCAAAGCAGGGACTTGGGGGAAAATCCGTATTCTGAAAGGAGCTTTGCGTTTTCATTTTCTAGATTTAAACGGAGAGATACTGGAAAGTCACCTGTGGAAGGCAGGAGATGCCATTCCTTTTGTAGAACCTCAAAAGTGGCACCGTGTAGAGGTAGCATCAGATTCCTTGGAATGGTACTTAGAGTTTTACTGTCGTCCTGAGGACTACTTTGTCAAAAAATACAATTGCGGGGCTGTGCATTCAGAAATTTTAGAGGCCCTCCCAATCATACAGGCTTATACAGTATTAGACTTGGGATGTGGCTCCGGTCGAAATAGTTTATATCTGGCACACCAAGGGTTAGAGGTTACAGCGGTCGACAAGGATGGACAGGCCTTGAACAATATTCAAGCAATCGCCGACGAAGAAAACATCCCTCTAAACCTTGAACGCTATGATATTCATGAGGCTTCCATCGAAAAATCCTACGATTGGATTCTTTCAACCGTCGTTCTGATGTTTTTAGATGCCAGCCGAATTCCAGACATCATTCAGAACATGCAAGATCAAACCAAACCAGGGGGCTATAATCTCATTGTTTGTGCTATGGATACAGAGCGACACCCTTGCCCAATCGCTTTTCCCTTTACCTTTAAAGAAGGTGAATTAGCTCATTATTACAACGACTGGGAGCTCATCAAATACAATGAAAATCTTGGACATCTCCATAAAGAAGATTCTCAAGGAAATCCTATCCAACTTCAATTCGCGACCATGCTCGCCAAAAAACCAAGCTGATACTCGAAACAGCTCGAAATCTGAAAAAGTAATCCGATGAAGGTAGAGCGAGGGTTCGGCGAGGAGGATTAATAGACTCTTTTAGTTTATCTTTTATTACTATATTAGATCGTCTTGCCGTACTTATACTCGAAACAGTTCGAAATCTGAAAAAACAATCCAATGAAGGTAGAACGCGGGGGCGGCGAGGAGGATTAATAGACTCCTTTAGTTTATCTTTTATTACTATATTAGATCGTCTTGCCGTACTTATTTGAAACTTTTTTCGAAAGTTGTACTCAGCAAGCTCAAAATCTCCCCCAGAGATTTTGAACTGTCTACGACTCACTGACTTGTACTAAAAGACTATACATTTAGGTTTTGAAATGTATAAAGTATGAACCTGAAAAAAACGCCTCCCCTCTTAGTTCCTAGGAACTAAGAGGGGAGGCGTTTTTGTTAGGGAAAGTATACTCTTTTAGCGTATCTTTTATTCCTGTGTTGGGTCGTCTTGTCGCACGTATATACTCATTAAATTTCAAAATCTAACGTTGTCAAGCCTGACAGAGAAACTCCGTTCTACCATCATTGACTTTCCTAGCCATTTTTTTGAAAGATTCGAGCATTCCGATTTTGAAGTTTGTTCAGGATTATTTGAAATTTTCTTCGAAATTTTTATCAGCAAGCTCAAAATCTCTCCCAGTGATTTGAACTGTCTACGACTTGCTCCTTTGTACTAAAAGCAAACCAAATGACTATCTCTCCATTATTCATAACGAAGTGCTTCAATCGGATTCAATTTTGAAGCTTTATTGGCTGGTAGTAAGCCAAAAATCACCCCGATACTAATCGAAAAGAGAGTACTTCCGATCACAGATTGCATGCTGATAACCGGTGGGCCTCCAAAAGCCGCGTTGAGGCTATCTCCAATCAAAAAGACAACTCCATAAGAAATCATGAGACCAATAAAACCCCCAATGAGGGTCAGAACTACTGACTCAACCAAGAACTGAGTAAGAATATTCCTACGGGTTGCTCCCAAGGCTTTTCGCAAACCGATTTCACGGGTCCGCTCTGTTACGGATACCAACATGATATTCATAACTCCGATACCACCAACTAATAGTGAAATTCCTGCGATTGAGCCAATGACTAGCTGCATAACCCCTAAAGTCTGTTGGATATTGGCCAATTGGTCTGAAAAATCCATCACTTGGTATTCTCCCTGAGCAGGTCGAACAAGCTGAGTTAAACGACGGGCTGCCGCTGCACCAATCTCAAGAGATCGATCTACATCATCAACACTAACAATAATAGTTTGAATTTCTGGGACTGAAAACTCAGCAGCCAATTGTGTGTTCGCCATGAGCAATTGTCCGTTTGGATATTGATATTGGGCAGTACTGTCGTTTTTATCATAATCGAAGACCCCCATAATCCGATAGTTATTCCCCTGAATTTTAATCAGCTGGTTCAAGGCATCTTCTGGATTGTTAAAGAGCTTATTGGCCAAGGTCTTATCGAGTACAACAACTCGAGCAAATTGCTCATAATCAGCAGCCACAAAACTACGACCCGCTATGATCTGGTAATTTTGTGCCTTAAAGTAAGAGTCTGACACACCTGTAATGGAAGCTCCAGTCACATTCTTACTTTCAAAAGTAACGGTAGCATTGGCAGAATTTGAAACCAGATATTTGGTAACTCCCTGAATATTCAGCAAATCCGCCACTTGATTTTCGGATACTACTGGCGCAGGTGGTTGTCCACCAGAAGCAAGGTCTGATTCAGCTTCAAAAACTTCTTGACTGGTGACGATTCCACTTCCATCTTTAGATTTGAGAGGAGAGTAATTAATTTGGACATTTTGTTGGGAAGAAGCCAGGCTTCTGGTAAAAGCCTTGTTCATCCCATCTCCAAATGCCATAATCAAGACAACTGCTGCGACACCAATAATAATCCCCAACATAGTGAGGAAGGAGCGCATTTTGTGGGAACGAATAGAGGCAATGGCAAATTTCCAAGTTTCCATTAGCGTCCCCCTTCCTTAGCTGAATCCTGGGTAATCCGTCCATCACGAATGACGATTTGGCGGCTAGCATAAGCAGCAATCTCTGGTTCATGGGTAACCATAATAATGGTCTTGCCTTCCTTGTTCAGGTCACTCAACAATTCCATGATCTGATCTCCTGTCTTGGTATCCAAGGCCCCTGTTGGCTCATCCGCTAAAATAATGGCTGGTTCGTTTGCCAAAGCACGCGCAATGGCCACACGCTGCTTTTGTCCCCCCGATAATTCAGAAGGGAGGTGCTTCATCCGTTCAGCAAGATCAACTTTTTCTAAATAATACTTGGCTGTCTTCACCCGTTCGCGAGCACTCTTTCCAGCGTAAATCAACGGAAGCTCAACATTTTGAAGGGCTGTTAGTTTCGATAGAAGGAAAAACTGTTGGAAGACAAAACCGATTTGGTGATTTCGAACATGGGCCAATTTATTGCCAGATAGGCGGGCAACTTCTTGACCTTCCAAGTCATAGGAACCCTTTGTCGGCTGATCCAAGAGACCAATGATGTTCATAAGGGTTGACTTACCAGAACCAGATGGTCCCATGATGGCCAAAAATTCTCCTTCTTCAACATCTAAATCGATATCTTTGAGAACCTGAAGAATCTGATCCCCATTACGGTAGGACTTTTGGAGTCCTCTAATTTTAATTAGATTCGCCATCCTTATCAACCTCCTGACCTTGTTTGATCTGATCATCAGGATTGGTAATGACCTGCTCGCCTTCTTTCAGACCTGCAGTAATCGCTTGGTTTTCTGCATCTGCACTGCCAATGGTAACCTGAACCTTCTTCGCTTTGCGATCCTCACCAACAACCCAGACATAGTGTTTTTCATCTTCTGTCACGAGAGCTGTAATCGGAATCACGGTCTGTTTCCCTTCATTCTGAACTTCCATGCTGACGTTAAAGCCTTGTTTCAACTCAGAAGCATCTGAATTAATGGTTACATTGTAAGGATATTTTGCGCCACTATCTGCCGCATTGACAGCCGAACCTGTACTCTCTCCACCATTTTTAGGATAATTGGAAATGTAGGAGAATTCTCCTTCCCAAGTCTTACCAGGGAAAACTTTGGAAGTAATTTTAACCTTTTGACCCTTGGTGATATTTGGAAGGGTATACTCTGTCACATCTCCCTTAACTTGTAGCCCATCTTCACTCACAATATGGACCAAGACTTGGCTAGCTCCTGTTGCGGACTTGGCCACATCCCGGTTTACTTCAACCACAGTTCCTTCAATAGTAGAATAAACGGTTGTGGCATTGAGAGTGTTTCCTGCTTTCTCGAGTCCTGCCACTGCATCTTCACGACTGTCATACAAGTCATAGAGCGAATTTTGGGCATTCTGTTGAGCTGCACCTGTCGTTGCACTATAGCCGTAGCCTGCGCTCGCATCATCCGAATCTGTTGCTGTTGCAGCGCCTGCTGAACCTGTTGCCGCATCCACTCCATAGACTTCAGCTGTATAGATTTGACGGTCGACTTTATTAACCGCCCGTTGGGCAATGTCATAATCAAGTTGCGCATTTTGACTTTGGTACTGCACCAATGGTGTCCCAACGCCTACGTAATCCCCAACATTAACCAAGACATCTTGTAGGTCCCCCTTACTTGCATCTAAATACACATACTGTTCACGGTTGGCTGCAACCTGACCTGTTAAAAGGGTATTAGACGCAACATTGCCAGATTTCACTTTGGCAATCTGATAACCCGACTGCGTCTGCTCGACATCACTTGAGAAGCTATTCAACAGCATTCCTCCAACTCCAAGGATAAGAACTGCTGCTCCCGCACCAATGGCAATCTTACCCTTACTGAGATTTCCTTTATCAAAGGAGAATTTTTTCATCTTATTCCTCTTTCCTAATTCTTAAACGCTTCTACTAATACTTGGAATTCCTCATTCGTCAACGTAATCCCTTTACCCATTTTTTGATGGTCCGGACTCCACGATCGCAAGTCAAATTTAGCAGGTGCGCCATTAAAGCTCACCCGATTCAATTCCTTGGTCCATCCCTTTTCATTGGTCGATAGGACAAGCAATTTTTCTTCAATTTCAAATGTAAACTCAGCCATTGTGCCTCCCTTTTGTGTTGTAATATCCCTATTTTACACTATTTTTTACTAAAAATTAAATAATATGGGAAAAATTCCCTTCTTACAATATTGTAAGAAAGAATTAAAATCGGTATAATAAAAGAAAAACGAATAAGGGGGAATCCATGGCAACATTTTGGGATGCAATCAAGCAACAAATGACCGATTTTCTGGAAGCCGGAGATGGCAAAGACAAGGCTCACAAGCAATTGGCTGACACTCAAGCCCAATTACAGCGAGCTCAGAATCTGAAACAAACCGTCCTGGTCATCTATGGAAAAAAACACGTTACCGGTAGCATTGTTAAAATCAATCCAGACCAAAACCAACTAATCATCAACAGCTTACCACACAGGGTCTCAACCATGATTCCTTTAAAAGATATCCGCAAAGTAAGCCCAGTCCCACAAGAAATTCACAAAAGTCATCAGAAGAGAGATTGAAGCAATCACATTCATACCCTAGCGTTCTTAGTTTTATTCTCGTATTGTCATCTATTTGTAATGTAAGAACCTTTGAAAATGTGGTATTCTATATAGTGATTTGCACAAGGAGAGATTATGCCCGTAAGAGAAAATGTGTTACGTGACCAAGAGGTCCTCCGTAACCCCCAACCCCAACCAGTCGAAAATCCTTTCACCCAATATGACCCTAGCCAAGACCCGGATGCCATCGAGAATCGCTACGAATTTTACTACTTCGCAAATCTCGCAGCCTTCTCCCTCATGACCATCCTCTTCAGCTTCATCTTCCTTTCTCTGGAAGTTGCTTCTGTCTGGTCTATTTCCGGGGCCATCTTGATTAGTCTAGCTTTTTTACAGGCCAGTCGCTACGTGAGAAAATATTACGAGAACCGTTCTAAGGTGCGCTAACAGCGCATCTTATTTTTCTAAACAAACCTCTTGTGTTTATTACTAACTAGTGATAAAATAATCTCAAGTTAAGAAAACAAAGGAGACACAACTATGAAAATCGAACTCGGAATCTCAACATTTGGTGAAACAACTCCCCTAGAAGGAAGCAATCACGTCTACTCACACGATGAGCGCATTCGTCAATTGGTTAAAGAAATTGAATTGGCGGATGAAGTTGGCTTGGATGTCTACGGAATTGGGGAACACCACCGGGATGACTTCGCTGTCTCTGCACCAGAGATCGTCCTCGCTGCCGGTGCTGTCAACACGAAGAACATCCGCCTTACCAGCGCTGTCAGCATTCTCTCCAGCCTAGACCCTATCCGCGTCTACCAGCAATATGCTACAATCGACGCTCTCTCCAATGGTCGTGCTGAAATCATGGCTGGACGAGGTTCTTTCACGGAATCCTTCCCTCTCTTCGGTCAAGACCTCAAGGATTATGATAGCCTTTTTGATGAAAAACTAGATCTACTTCTCTATGCCAATCAAGAAACCAAGCTAAAATGGAAGGGACACCACACCCAAAGCATTGATAACCGTGAAGTCTACCCACGGGCCGTCCAAGAAAAACTCCCTGTCTGGGTAGCAACCGGCGGCAATGTCGAATCCACTGTCAAAATCGCCCAAATGGGACTTCCAATTGTCTATGCCATCATCGGTGGACAACCAAGCTACTTCAAACCTCTCATTGATGCCTACCGTACAATTGGAAAAGAAAATGGCTTCAGCGACCAAGAGCTACAAGTAGGAGCTCACTCTTGGGGCTTCCTCATGGAAGACGGAGAAGAAGCTCGCAAACGCTACTTCCACCCAACTAAACAAGTCGTGGATGCCATCTCCAAAGACCGTCCACACTGGACACCACTCAGCTACGATAAATACCTCCAACAACTTGGACCAAACGGAGCCATGTTTGTCGGCAACCCAGACCAAGTGGCTGAAAAACTCATCAAAATGATTGAAGAACTCGGCCTGAACCGCTTCATGCTCCACCTACCACTTGGCTCCATGCCTCACGAAGACGTTCTCAAAGCCATCGAACTCTTTGGGAAAGAAGTCGCACCGAAAGTCCGTGCTTACTTTGCGGATAAATAACCATTGAACTCCCGTAAACCTATTACGGGAGTTTTATTTGAAAATAACACAGTAAAAAAGCGCAAAAAAACACTATCTGTGTTATACTTAAGGTGAACATATTTAAAAATGTCTTAAGGATGTTGCCGCATCCCTAATGCTCTTGCTGCTTCATAAGT
>NZ_JADPMS010000063.1:0-7610 GCF_015686645.1 Streptococcus sp. NLN76
TGTCGCTGCTGGATCTGCCAATACTTCTTTCGCTGCTGCTAGGGCATCATCATAGGCTTTCTTAGCTTCCTCTGTTGCCTTAGTGTAGGCGTCTGAAGCTGTAACCTCATCTTCTTTAGCTGCTTCAACTTCCAATTCTGACTTATCGACTGCTTCTGGTGCTGGATTCTTAGCCAAGTTTTCCGCTGCGTTCGATAGAGCCTCTTTGGCTGCTGCTACTTGCTCTGCTGTCGCTGCTGGATCTGCCAATACTTCTTTCGCTGCTGCTAGGGCATCATCATAGGCTTTCTTCGCTTCCTCTGCTGCCTTAGTGTAGTCGTCTGAAGCTGTAACCTCATCTTCGTTAGCTACTTCAGCTTCCAAAGCTGACTTATCGACTGCTTCTGGTTTTGAATCACCATTTAGGGCATTACGTGCGGCCTCTAGAGCTTCTTTGGCTGCATCAACATCTGCTTGAGTAGCGTTTGCGTTATTTAGGACTTCTTCACCTTTAGCAAGCGCTTGATCATAAGCGTCTTTCTTATCTTGATCCGCATTTTCGTAGTTGGTACTTGGAAGAACTTCCTCCTGCTTCGCAACTTCCTCTTCTAGCGCATCAGTTGTCGGTGGTACAAAGTTTCCATAGATAATTTTTGTACGATTTGTTTGCAACTCATCTTTATCAATTTTAAATGTTGCTGCAGGATTGATGATTTGTCCATTACCAGGAGCATTCGCAGTTGCTTTGAAGTCAACTGTCAATGGTTCACCTTGGCTCTCCTCTTTGGTCAACAAGGCATTATTTGCTGTCCAGGTCAAGGTACGAGTTGCCGCGTCATAATTGGTTCTTCCTTGGCTAGTAACATCTTTCGGGTTACCATTATCATCTTCTCCAAGGTATACCTTCAAGGAACCATTTTTATAAGTTAGTTTGTCATCTAATTTTTGTGTAAAGACAAGCTGAGTAAGCGGTTCACCGGAAACCTTGAATGTTGTCGAAGTTTGGTTACGGAAACTTACTTCTTCATTTGGTTTGGCAATGGTTACCAACTCAACTGGGTCATTGTCGATGCGTTCGCCATCTTCAAGAGTGGTTGTTGTGTGACCTTCATCTGCATCTGATACATACTGTACCGGAATGTCTGGCTCCACATCTTCATTGATGATTTTACCCCAAATATACCGGTTAGTCTGTGGTTTTTCATAATAGTATCGATTAACTTTTCTTGGATTTTTAGTGCTATTATTGGATGCGTAATATTTATCCAAGTTTTCTTGTACTTTAGCTAAGTTCTGATTACGGTTATTGGCGTTTTCATAAATATCCTTCGAGCGAATTTCATTTTTTCGAGCCAAGAAAGAATACTCAAAAGGCTTATCTGCAGTTGCATCATACGAGACATTAATCCGGTGATCGGTATCAAAAATCGTTTCCTTCGTATCTTTATCACGATAATTCCGAGGAGCACCAGTTGTATTGTTATAAATGACGTTGCCAACAGCGGAAGTGGTCGGTTGAACTGTAATTTCATCACTAGTTTTTTGGATACTTGCATTTGAGTTATTAGAAATCGCAAATAACTCTTGTCTGTCGATATCCAAAAGGGTCTTATTCGCTTTAACCGAAACAGTCTCCCCTGTTGCACTATCCAGGTAAGTTTCACGCATAGTGATGTAGTCCATACCTTGCATGTGCATTTGAAGCCCTGTACCCGTTATAATACGACCGATGTCCAAGATAGAGTTAGCTTGACCATAAACCTGATTGCCGGTATTTTGAACGAGCATCCGTTTCCAGTCAGCATACTCCAGCTTCATGTCTAACTGACGACCTTGGTATTCACCTACATTCTTAATAATAACATAAGGTTTGTTTTCGATTGTTTTGGGATCCCTATGTAGGATAGCCGAGTTCACATTAATCGGGAATTTCCCTTGGAAACGTCTAGAAGGACGGAAATTAGCTCCGTTATAAGCTTCGACGACTGAATTTTTATTAATGGTTGGTGAAAAACCATATACACCGTATTCGACATCATCCAGATTCGCCACCTTCTCAACGGTAACACCTGAACTTGTAGTTTCCGCATTTCGGAATCCCGCAGAACGGAAGCCACTACGGAATGAACTTGAAGTTGTAGTTGCTGGCTTGCTCTCCACTTTTTCTGCTGGAGTCTCTACTTCCTTAGTAGTTGCTTGCGCTTCTACTTGTGGCGTTTCTTTGTTTGTTGTCGTTTCAGCTGTCTCTGGAGCTTGCGCAACCGGCTTCCCTTCCGTTGTAACCTTCTCCTCTGCAGCAGGTTCTTCAGAAATTGATGGGGCGCTATCTTCTTTGACTACTGTGGCTGCTGTTTCTGGAGTCACCTTAGTCTCTGAAGCCAGTTCAGCTGACTGAGCAGGAGTAGGGCTTACCTCTACCGGCTCCGCTTGTGGGAGTTCTGTCTCAGGAGCAATTTCCCCAGATCCTGGCTGTACTCTCTCTTCTACGACTTGAACATCGATAGGAGAATGTTCCTCAGCCGCAACAGTACTAGAAGGGTCTAAAACAAATAGACTACCTACTAAAACAGAAAAAACACCAACTTTAAATTTTCGAATTGAAAATCGCTGTTTTTTGTTGAACATAAGTTATAAACCTCTCTTTTCTTTTTTGTTCGAAGATACTTTAACACACTTTAAATTTGTATGTACAATAAAATGCTCAGAAAAACCATGAAATTTTTGGATACATTTTTTTACAGAAAAAACAAACGTTTGCTTACGAAAAGTTAATCTATTTTTTTATAGGGATATATTCTTCAATTCAGCTTTCTATATGAGAAATTGAGCTTCACAAATACCTTCCCCCAAAATCTCCTTTTCATTGTCAGCTTTCTTGGATCAGGATCTAGGATGAGATGGACAGTCAAAGAAGTGACCAGCATAGATGGTAGAAGCTCTTATGTAAAGCACTCTACAAAGAAATCACTCATCATACTCTCTTGGTAAATCATTGGGGCTAAAAAGTCTGACCAATTCAATTTGTCCAGATATAGGATGTTAGTTTATCTTTTATTTCTGTATTAGCTTACTCCATACTTCAGTCCTGGCTATGACTCGCTGTCTTTTTCTAAAAACAAACCATATGACTACCGTAAAAATCCCCCCGATACTCGATGGTAATCAGGGGGGGGATTTCATATACTCTTTCGTTTATTTTTTATTACTGAGTTAGTTCGTCTTGCCGTACTCATTTGAAACTTTCTTCGAACGTTTTAGCGTCTACGACTCGCTGCCTTGTACTAAAAAACTAAACTTTTTCAGAATGGCTTATCAAAAAATGGGAAACAGCACCGAGAAGGTTTGCCTGATTTTGAAACGCACAGGCTTTTAGCCTAAAACGGATATCCTCTGCATCGGTTTCCTGAATAAGTGCTTCTAAGCGACGCTGCACGTTTGGAACTAAATCCTCTCGGGCGGAGATTGCTCCTCCCAGTAGGACTAATTCTGGATTGACTGTCATCAAAACGTTGTAAATCCCTACGGCAAGGGAGTTATAGAGACTTTCAACAGCCTCCTCAGCTGCTGGATGACCAGACTGAGCCAAATCAAACAAGTCCTTACCTGTTACATGGTCCAAACCTTGGTCCTGCGCAAACCGTTGCGCAACTTGGACCGGGCTCACCAATTGACTCAGACTACGCCCTTGGTCCAAGAGCATATAACCGAACTCGCCACCAAACAAGTTTTCCCCTTTTTGCAATTGGGTACCTATTGAAAGTGCGCCACCAACACCTGAACCAATGATAAAAAAAGCTGCAGAAGAGCTGCCACGCGCTGCCCCCATATGCAGCTCGGCTAGTGCTGCACAGTTGGCATCATTTTCAATGGATACAGGCAAGCCTAAAAGTTCTTCCAATTCTGCTTGGATGGGAAAACGATGGATATAGGGGATGGCACTTTTTCCATAAATAATACCTGTTTCTGTATCGACAGATCCAGGACAAGACAAGGCTAATCCGCTGATATTTTCAGAGGAAACTTGATTTTTGAGAGCCAGCAGGGCAACCTTCATCTCTTCCCAACTAGAAGGGGTTGGCAAAGAATCCATGAGCTCTAGGTTTCCTTCTGTAAATAAGGCTGTTTTAACAGCTGTCCCTCCTAAATCACAGACCAACAAAGCCATAAAAACCTCCTAAGAATGTGGATGGCTCACAATCATCTCTAACTCACCCTCGAACGCCCAATGTGCAACATCATAAGGCAGTATGAAATGATCGCCTTTCTTCAATTTGTAAACCTGGCCCTCAACTTCCAGCAGACCTTGGCCTCCAACGACGCTGCAAAGAAGATAAGGTGCCACTCGGGCAAAAGATTCACGTCCTAGAATCTGCCACCTATAAACTGTAAAAAATTCATTAGAGACAAGCAAGGTACTTGCCAGGTTTTCAACAACTAGCTTCGCAGGAGTTGAATTAGCGGTTTTTCCAATATTCAAGACATCAATGGATTTCTGCAGGTGCAATTCCCGCAGATTCCCTTGATCGTCTTTCCGATCAAAGTCATAGACTCTATAGGTGGTGTCACTCGATTGCTGGGTCTCAAGAATCAGAATTCCCTTTCCAATCGCATGCATGGTCCCACTGGGAACATAGAAAAAATCACCCGCTTTTACAGGAACTCTGGTCAATAGATGCTCCCAGTCACCCGCTTCAATCATTTGAGCCAGTTCTTCCTTAGATTGAGCCTCGTGACCATAGATAATCTCCGCACCTTCTTCTGCTTCCAAGACGTACCAACACTCCGTTTTCCCAAGTTCCCCCTCATGTTCTAAAGCATAGCGATCATCCGGGTGAACCTGAACGCTCAACCAGTCATTGGCATCTAATATCTTTGTTAATAGCGGGAAGACTGGCGAATCCGGATTTCCGAATAGGTCTTTCTGCTCACGGTACAAGCGATCCAAACCCACACCTTGAAAACGCCCATTGGCAACCCGTGAAACGCCATTGGGATGGGCTGAAATTGCCCAATACTCACCTGTTTTGTCGGAAGGAATCTCGTAACCGAAAACATCCCGTAGTTGGGTTCCACCCCAAATTTTTTCATGCATTTGCGAATTTAAAAATAGTGGTTCTGCCATTATTCGCCTCTCCTTAATTTGTTTTTACATCTAAAAGTGAATAGCCCCGGGTATCATAGCGATTTCTACTCCGCGAATATTCAATCGGACGACCATTTTTTAAATAGACTAGCTGCTCTATCTGCAATATCGGATCATTTTTCTTGCAATCCAAATACTCCACATCATAAGAATCCGGACGCTCAGCGGTAATATGTCGATAAGAGCCCGCAAATTTTAAGCCTAATTTCTTTAGCAAAAAATCATAAATAGATGCCTCCAGAATCTCCTGGTTGAGACCTGGAACTAAATCACTTGGCATGTAAGTATGTTCAAGGGTATAAGGTTCTCCATCCAGAAGTCTCAGACGAACAATCTTATAAACTGGCGTTGTCTGATCAACTTGCAAACGGTCCGCCAGCTCCTGATCCGGAAAATCTACCGTAAATTCAATCACCTGACTGCTCAACTTGCGATCATCTGAATGAAGATCTGAGCTTAGTCCATTAAAATTATCCAGACGGAATTTGGCATCCTCCCGATCAAAGAAGGACGAATTGAGAATCTTGGTTCCATCTCCTTGTCGAGATAGAACCAAGCCCTCAACCGTCAAAATTTCAATTGCCTTTTTAACGGTGACCCGACTTACCTGAAATTCCTCAGCAAGAATCGTTCGTGTTGGTAACATGGAACCTACCGGATAAACACCATCGGTAATCCGTTGCCGCAAAACACCGGCGATTTCTTCATACTTTGGCATAGAACCCTCCGATCTATATGAATCTTTCTCTCGTGACGAAAGCCTATTCACATTATAGATCAGAATCTGGTTGTTTGTCCAGTATACGAAGGAATGGATACCATATGAAACCGACGAGAGCCACATCCACTAATTGCAACAATCCACCCGCAATGGAGTTGGTTGCAATCATACCACTAAAGAACACCGGCACTGTCCAAGGCACCGAAACTCCCGTTGGAGCCGGCACAAGACCAATGAGCATAACAAAGTAATTTAGACTTGTCACAAGGATTGGCGCCAGAATCCATGGAATTAAGATCGTAGCATTCAAAACGATTGGGAGACCAAAAATAACCGGCTCATTCACATTAAAGACGGCTGCTCCAAGAGCCAATCGACCAACATCATTGTAAAGCTTTTTCTTCAAGATAAAGGCCATAATCAGAACCACAGCCAGTGTCATCCCTGAACCACCAAGACCAACGGTAAAGGTTTCCATAAAGGATTTAGAAATGATATGTGGGACCGCTTCACCAGCCTTAAAGGCTTCCAAGTTCTCTAAGTTCAAGGTATTCCAAATCGGATCCATTACGGAATTGACTAGAATTTGTCCATGGAGACCAAAGAACCAAAGAATCTGTATGAAGAAAAGAGCAATCAAGGTTGCACCGAGACTAGAGCCAAGACCAACCAGAGGTTTTTGAATGACATCGTAAATAATGTCATGAAGATTAACAGAAAATACACCCGTTACCAAGGCATTGATTGCCAAGAAAATGGATAGGGTTAAAGTCCCCGGAATAATCGCCGCAAACGATTTTGCAACGGCAGGGGGAACAGTATCTGGCATCTTAATCTGCCACCCCTTGTTACTAAAACGACTATAGAGTTCTGCAGCCACAAACGCAGTAATCATCCCCAGGAACATTCCTTTTGCTCCAAGTCGATCCAGACTTAGAACATTGGAAACAACTTCACCACCTTCTGACTGGGTGTAAAACGGTGTCAGAATTAAGAAACTAGATAGAGCTACTGCACCACCGAAGACCCCTTCTACTTTGTAGCTCTTGGTCAGATAATAACCAATCCCAAAGACTACAAAGAGGGTCATGATGGACATCGTAGCCAACTGCCCATTCCCTAACAATTGATAGAGTGTTCCCCGAAGGCTATCACTTAAAAAAGGCAAATTCGTAATAACCACTAAAATGGAACCAAACATGGTAACTGGAAAGGCTAACATAAAAGCATCCCGCAAAATCGCCAAATAGCGATTAGATCCTAACTTGTTAGCCAGAGGCAAGAGTTTATCACTCAAAGCGTCTAAGAACTTATTCATAAGCACTCCTCTTTTCTTTTGATACTATCAATATACGCCTTTTACTCCAAAATGTCTAGTCTTTTTATTAAAATATATTGTCTTTTTTTGAAAAAGATGTATAATAGCACTATAGAAACAAAGTCTAGTGGTGAAAAGTCAAGTTCAAAGTTCTGAGCAGTTACTCTTTTTTTCAGAAAAAAGGGCGCACTGAAAAGAGCTAGCGAAAAATGATGTTTTTCAATCAATTTTCACTAGATTTTCAAGGAGTGTGCAGATCCTAATAGGTATCTTCCATAAGCCTCCTTGGTGGCGTATAGAGTTGGCGGTTGCGTAGTAGCACATCCACCAGACGCACAAATTTTCTAGCAGTTAAGACGAGAGCTCGTTTATGTTTGTTTTTTGGTACTTCTTGACACTTCTTCTGGTAATAGGCTTTGTATTCTTCGTCATAACGTCTGACAGAGTTG
>NZ_JADPMS010000064.1:0-7581 GCF_015686645.1 Streptococcus sp. NLN76
AAAATTGAGGATCACTTCCATAACTAATAGAGTCCGAGAGGAAATCAAATCTGGAATTATGGGGTACAAATCGATATTTTTTTGGAGACTGTTTATAAAGATTTTTCATCTGTTTTGTCTGATTCCTAGACAATTTGATGGCAACTTCTTTTTCAATTGAGGTATCCGGTAAATGAAATCTTGATGCAAAAGATTCCAGACCATTCTGGACACGGATAATATATTTCCATCCTTTTTGCTCAAAATGTGCCATAAGGTTGTAACTTTCATATCCTCTATCCATGATTACCAGAGCTGTTTCAAAAGGGAGACACCTCCATCATATCAATGACCGCTTGTCGCTCATCTACGCTTCTTTTATCTTGCACGATGACATCAGTATAAATACCTGTGTTAAGGTCATAAAATGCGTTCAGATGAATCAGGTTATACGGCTTATTTCCTTCACCAACTTGAAAAGAGGTCCCCTCATCTTTTGGATTTCTAGGAATATTCACGTCACTTCCATCTGCAGCTAGAATAGGGATTGAGTCATTTATAGGGATTTTTAAGGTGAATTCTTTGAATATTTTATGGAAAGCAATTGATTTTATCTTGTAGCGAGCTTGTACAAAAGCAGATTCCGTGATCCAAATATCTGCATCTAACAATTCTTTAGAAATGGATTTCCCGGACATACCAAGGATTAGCTTCACCGTTTTATCGAGAGATAGTTCCCGATTACGAGTAAAATCAGATGGGTTGTGAATCAAACTTTCTCTATCTCGCTTTATCACAGCAGTAATACTATTTCGTAGTTGCTTCTTTACTTGATTTGGCATTCTATCCACCTCCTTGAGCCTAAGTATAGCAAAAAAAGATTTCGAAAGCTCGATTTAGGAGCTTTCGAAATCCTTAACTTAATGACATTGTCCAAGGACGGAGAGGTTTTCTTGTCAGATTAATTCGGCTTCATCTTCTTCAATATCCACTACGACGTAACGATTTGGTTCGTCGCCTTCTGAGTAGGAGGTAACCCCATCGATTTTAGAGATGATGCGATGAATGATTTTACGTTCACTGTTGGACATAGGGTCGGTTTCCATAGCTCTGCCTTCTTCTAGGACCCGGAGGGCTAGTTTCTGAGCATAGCTTTGGAGAACTTCTGCTCTGTGTTCCACATAGTCATTGACGTTGATAGAGATAAAGAGTGTACGTCCGTAAAGGTTATAGAGGTAGTTTTGGGCTAGGAGCTGCAAGGACTTCAGAACCTTACCATGGTACCCAATCACGCGCCCTGGTTCGTTGGTATCAATTTGGAAATAAATGGTCCGACGACTGATGGAGGCAGAAACTGTTGCTTCAACATCCATTTCTCGGAGAACAGATTCTAGATAAGTTTGCGCTTGATCCATCTGTTCTTCTTCTAAGCTATCGCGCTCTCGGCGGACAAAAGTGACCGGTTCAGGCTCTGGTTCGGGGTCAACTGTGACGAAAGTCACTTCACCAACTTCTTCCTCAGCTAGAGACTCTTCGATTGTTTCTGGTTGTTCTTCAATTTCCGGCTCCGCTTCCAATTCTGGCTCGGTGTCGACAACTTCAGCCGGTTCAGACGCCACTTCTATACTTTCAACCTGGATAAGAGGCTCTGAGATCTCAGTTGCTTGAGATTCCAACTGGTCATCCACTGCGGCTTCCTCTTCTTCCCCCAAAGTCTCATTCGGAAGGTCGCGTGGGAAGAGGATGCTTAATTTACCGGTTTCTTCAAGTTTGGAGATAGCTTCTGCCATGTCTTCTGAGGATTGGAGGTTGGCTTCTGGGCTAACCTCTTCCTCAATCTCTTCCGCTTCGGCTAGGAGCGAACTTGGAAGAGGAGTTGTATCCTCGAAATCATAGTCTTCTTTGAAATCCAAGGCTTCCATTTCGACCTGAGCTGGTTTTTTACCGATTCCTAAAAAGCCTGATTTTTCGCGAGCAAGTACTTTGATGCGAACTTTCATACGAGGGAGGCCGAGGTCGTCTAGACCTTGTTGAATGGCTTCCTCAACGGTAGCTCCTGTATAACGTGCCATAAGTAGACTCCTTTATCGCTTTACTTTTTCTTTCTCTTTTTCTTCGCCTTACATTCGGCCTTGCGTTGCGCAGCGACCTTTTGCTTGGCAACTTCTTCCTCACGTTGCCGTGCCGCTACTATTTGAAATGGATTGTTTAAGAATAGCGTCTGCCCAACCTGATAAGCATTGGAGACGGTCCAATAGAGAGCCACCCCACTTGCTACCGAGAGCGAGAGGAAGAAAATCATCACTGGCATGATGTAAGTCATACTGGATGTCAATCCATTTTTTTCTTTTAGAGCATAAGTAGATAGCCAAGAGGACCCGAAGGTGAGTGCTGCGGCCAAAAATGGGAGAATCAAGTAAGGGTCGGGTTGGCTAAGATCCAACCACAAGAAGTGGGCTCCTTGCAGGATATCCACTCGTGTGAGGGATTGATAGAAGGCCAGCAAAATCGGCAACTGCACAAAGAGGGGGATGAAGGCTGCAAAAGGACGAACACCATGCTCCGCATAAAGAGCCTGCGTCTTAAGGGCTAGTTCTTCCTGACCTTCACGGCCACGTCCGCGATACTCCTCTTGCAGTGCCCGAAGGGCAGGCTGTATCTCTTGCATCTTCTGAGAAGACTTGGTTTGGTATTGGAAAACCGGCAAGAGTACCGTCCGCAAAATAAAGGTCATGAGAATAATCCCTAGACCAACATTGCCTCCAAAAGAAAGCCCATTAATAGCCTCCGCAAATAAATAAACAATCTGTTCCCAAAGACCGGTCGATTGACTGGTAACTTGAGAAGTCCCACAGGCTGTCAAGAGCAACATGGTTACTCCGATCATCAGCACACTAAGAATTTTCTTTTTCTTCACAATCTTCTTCCTTTTGATAGATCTCAGCTAGCTTGAGTACATGAAGCAAATTCTGCTCCATCTCAGCGTAGGATAAATCTTCAACCCCCTTACGGGCAATCAACAGAATATCCACATTTGCTAATTGATCTTGGTGTTTCTGAAGGAGATGGCGCAAATGCCGCTTGATACGATTACGAGTCACTGCATTTCCCAAACGCTTACTTACGGAAAGCCCCACTCGAAAATGTTTCAAGTCACTATCCATCTGGTAAACCACAAACTTCCGATTAGCTTTATTCCGCTTCTGAGCTAACAGAGCCTTAAAGTCTTGATTTCTTTTGATACGATAGCTCTTCTTCACAATCTTCTTCCTTCATCAAAATTAGTATTATTATACCACAATTTCCAATAAATCCAATAGCAGCAAGGGATAGAGAGCAAAAAAAGCAGGTAAATCCTATCGGATTTCACCTGCTTTTCAACTATTTTGACTTACTCTTCCTCTTTTTTCTTTTGGAAAAGGAAACCAAAACCAACTAGAGACAGCAACCAAACTAGGAAGCGCATCAATGGATTGCGAACTTCTCCAGTATTTGGAAGCTCTTCTTCCACCGGCATCTGAGCCGCAGACAAATCCGGCTGCTGTCCTGTCACGGACTCCAACTGAGTTCCATGACTTGGCATCACCAGAGGCGTCACTATTGCCTCCTCACGCTCACCAGGTACCCCTGGTTCCTCCGGAACCACCGGTGTGACCGGTTTTTCTGGTCCTACCGGTGCCACTGGTTTCTCTGGATCAACTGGGATTACCGGCTTGTCTGGTTCTACCGGTGTCACTGGTTTCTCTGGATCAACCGGCTTATCTGGTTTTTCCGGATTAACTGGTGTTACTGGTCTCTCCGGTTCTATAGGTCTTACTGGTTTCTCTGGATCAACTGGTTTGGCGGTCTCCTTGACAGTTACCGTCACTGGCACCCGATCCTCTGAGCCGTCATTGTAACGAACCGATACATAACCCGTGAGACTGCCTGACTTAGCATCCGCTGGAACAACTACAGTCACCCAACCATTGGAGCCCACAGTCATACCTGTGCCCTCAATTCTGTAGCTGGCTGAAGTTGGGAGGTTTACACCTGGAATAGTTACCTGGGTGCCTGCTGCCACTTCAACAGCTACATAGCTTGGGTTATAACGGTCTGCTTCTGGAATCACCGGTTTTTCCGGTTCTACAGGGGTTACCGGCTTATCTGGATCTGCCGGTTTCGCTACAACCTCTACTGTCACAACTACCCGGTCTTCTGAACCATCCTTGTAGCGTACAATCACTTGACCTGTCAAGCTGCCGCTAGCTGCATCCGCTGGAACAACTACAGTCACACGACCTTGGTCATCTACGGTCATGCCTGGACCATCAACACTATAGGTGGCCTGACTTGGAAGACCTTGGCCTTCCAAGACTACTTGATTTCCTGCTTGAACGGTCGCAGTAGCATAACTTGGATTGTAGCGATCGGATTCCGGTATCTCTGGTTTTTCCGGTTCTACTGGTTTAGCGATCACGATTACCCTGACTTCCACCAGGTCTTCTGAGCCATCGGTATAGTGGACAGTCACCTGTCCTTCAAGGGTGCCATCTACAGCATCGGATGGGACAGAAACCCTTACACGACCTTGAGCATCCACCGTCATACCAGATCCACTAATGCTGTAACGAGCAGAACTTGGCAAGTTATTTCCTTCAATTAGGATTTCTTCCCCGGCCTGTACTTCCATCAAGTCATAACTTGGGTCAAACTTCTCAGCTTCTGAACGTGATAATTCTTTAACACGGACAGTAATTGGAATCAGGTCTTCTGAACCATCAGCATAGCGAATAGTCAATTGACCTGTGATAAGGCTACCTACAGCCGCATCAGATGGGATTGGTACACTAACCAAACCATATGGATCCACGCGCATACCGGAACCAACAATACGGTAACGGGCTTGTTCTGGTAGTCCCTGTCCTTCCAGTTCAACCAAACTTCCTTGCTCACCTTCAAGACTTGGATAGCTTGGATTGTACTTGTCAGCATCCGGTGTTACAACAGGCTTAGCTGTCACATACACCACAACGGACACACGGTCTTGAGAACCATCCGTATAGGTGATGGTAACTTGTCCAGTCCGATCACCCGCAGGGGTATCAGCTGGAATATCAACCGTTACTTGTCCTTGAGCATCGACACGCATGCCTTCGCCCTCAATTTGATAAGTCGCCTCTCGTGGCAAGCCTTGGGATCCAAGAATCACTTGATTTCCAGCCTCCACAGTAATTGGACTATAATTTGGATTGTAGCGTTCAGCAAGTGGCCGGGCCGTTACTTGGACGGTCACCGCTGTCTGATCTTGGGAACCATCTGAGTAGGTGACAGTGACGACTCCACGAAGGGTCCCGGAACCACTGTTCTCATCAACTTTAATCGTTACTCGACCTTGATCATCCACGGTCATACCGGTTCCAACAATTGTATAGGTGGCCTGTTCTGGAAGATCTTGACCCTCTACCATAACTTGCTGACCAGCTTGGAGGGCACTTTCCGGATAACTTGGATTGTAACGATCCGCTTCACGACTGATTTCTGGTCGAGCTGTTACAGTAATTTGAACAGGAACCTGATCTTGGGAACCGTCTAGGTAGGTCACAGTAACTAGACCAGCCAAGCCCCCAATTGGAGCATCCGCAGGTAGGCTTACCGTTACCCGACCTCGATCATCCACCGCCATATAATCCCCATAAACCTGGTAGCTTGCCTCTACCGGGAAGCCTTGGCTACCTAAGGTCATTGTTCCGCCTTGTTGGAGAGTCGCTGGGGTATAGCTTGGTGCGTAAAACTCTGCGAGTGGTCGCGCCGTCACTTGAACAGTGACGCGTACAACATCACTGGATCCATCGCTATAACGAACAGTTACATTACCTGTCAATGTACCAGTAGCACTGTCTTCTGAAACAGCGACAGTGACGCGCCCTTGATTATCCACAGTCATGCCGGTTCCAACAATTGTATAGGTGGCCTGATCTGGGAGACCTTGACCTTCTAGGACAACGTGACTGCCGGCTTGAACGTGCGCGGTCTCATAGCTTGGATTGTAGCGTTCAGCTTCCCACTCTACAACTGGTCGGGCTGTTACTTGAACAGAAACTGGAACCAGATCTTCTGAGCCATCGATATAAGTAATGGTTACCTGACCAGTCCGTGTACCCGTTGGAGCATCGTCTGGTATCGTTACCGTCACACGACCAAAATCATCAATGGTCATCCCTTCACCACTCACGCGATAAGTCGCACGTTCAGGTAGACCTTCCACTCCTAGACGCCCCATAGTTCCGGCTTGAAGGCTTATTGGGGTATAAACAGGATTATAAACCTCTGCTAGAGGTCGAGCTATTACTTGGATCGTAAGTGGAACAACGTCTTCAGATCCATCTTCATAACGGACAGTGATACGACCTTGCAGGCTGCCCGTTTGGGCATCTGCCGGAACCACGACAGTTACTCGGCCCTGACTATCCACTGTCATGCCGGATCCCGTCACGCTATAGCTTGCTGAAGATGGTAGTCCTTGACCTTCTAGGACGACTTGATCGCCCGCTTGAACATGCGCGGTCTCATAACTTGGGTTGTAGCGTTCAGCTTCTGGTTTAGCTGTCACTTGAACAGTAACCGGAACTAAATCCTCTGAACCATCGCTGTAACGGACGGTCACTTGACCCGTCAAACTACCTGTTGCCGCATCTGCCGGAACCACGACAGTTACTCGGCCCTGACTATCCACTGTCATACCGAATCCCGTCACGCTATAGCGTGCTGAAGATGGAAGTCCTTGACCTTCTAAGACGACTTGATTGCCAGCTTGAACGTGCGCGGTCTCATAGCTTGGATTGTAGCGTTCAGCTTCTGGTTTAGCTGTCACTTGAACAGTAATCGGAACTAAATCCTCTGAACCATCGCTGTAACGGACGGTCATTTGACCCGTCAAACTACCTGTTGCCGCATCTGCCGGAACCACGACAGTTACTCGGCCCTGACTATCCACTGTCATACCGAATCCCGTCACGCTATAGCGTGCTGAAGATGGAAGTCCTTGACCTTCTAAGACGACTTGATTGCCAGCTTGAACGTGCGCGGTCTCATAGCTTGGATTGTAGCGTTCAGCTTCTGGTTTAGCTGTCACCTGAACCGTAACCGGAACTAAATCCTCTGAACCATCGCTGTAGCGGACGGTCACTTGACCCGTCAAACTACCTGTTGCCGCGTCTGCTGGCACAATAACAGTCACACGTCCCTGACTATCCACTGTCATGCCGGATCCCGTCACGCTATAGCTTGCTGAAGATGGTAGACCTTGGCCTTCCAAGACGACTTGGTTACCGGCTTCCACCGTCGCAGGAGTGTAACTTGGGTTGTAGCGTTCAGCTGCTGGTTTAGCTGTCACCTGAACCGTAACCGGAACTAAATCCTCGGAACCATCGCTGTAACGGACAGTGACCTGGCCGTGAACGGGGCCGCTTACTGCGTCAATCGGAACAGTAACTGTTACTCGACCCTGTGAATCAATGGTCATACCCGATCCGGTTACGCTGTAGCGTGCTGAAGATGGAAGTCCTTGGCCTTCCAAGAAGACTTGGTTGCCAGCTTCCACCGTCGCAGGAGTATAACTTG
>NZ_JADPMS010000065.1:0-6520 GCF_015686645.1 Streptococcus sp. NLN76
ATATGAAATCATAACATCCATAAAAACGCCCTCCTAAGCTAATTATAGGCTTAAGAGGGCGTTTTTACGAATATTTATCGGTTACTGAAAATTTTCAATAGGGAGTTTTCTTCATGCGTTTGTCGTGCTAAAAAACGGCGTGATTTCCCATGCCTAGGGCTTTTGTGGTATAATGAACTGATTCATACTCTCCTAAAAAGACTGATACAAAAAGTGATTCGTAGTTCTGGTTGCCGGTTTGCACCAAAAACTTGATAGTGAACCGAATCTTCTCGCTTCTTTTCGGAGAAGCTTGCACTGCTATACCAAGTGTGAAATGTTCTGTATTGAGGGAGAATAGAAAGAATGGAAAAGATTATGTTTGGATTCAAAAATAAGGAAGATGAATCTTCTTTACAGGTACCCAAGCACATTGGCATCATTATGGATGGAAATGGTCGCTGGGCGAAGACGCGGATGCAGCCACGAGTATTGGGACACAAAGCGGGTATGGAAGCTCTCCAAGAAGTTGCCAAGGCTGCTAGTCGGATGGGTGTACAGGTCTTGACGGTTTACGCCTTTTCTACAGAAAACTGGTCTCGGCCTGAAAAAGAAGTCAAGTTCATTATGAATTTGCCCGTTGAGTTTTACGACCGGTATGTACCGGAGTTGCATCGTCAAGGAGTGAAAATCCAGATGATTGGTGATGTGGACCGCCTCCCTGCTGCAACCTTGGACTCTTTGCGCAGGGCTGAAGAGCTAACAGCGGATAACCAGGGGATGATTCTGAACTTTGCACTGAACTATGGAGGTCGAGCAGAATTGACCAAGGCCGTACAAAAGATTGTGAAGCAAGTTCAAGTTGGGGCTTTAGAAGCAGATCAGGTTACAGACCAAGTGATCAGTTCTCATCTGTATACAGGTGTCTTACCAGAAGAAGTGCGTGATCCGGAGTTGATCATCCGTACCAGTGGAGAGATGCGTCTCAGTAATTTCATGCCTTGGCAGTCAGCCTACAGTGAGTTCTACTTTACAGACACCTTGTGGCCGGACTTTGATGCCCAGTCTCTAGAAGAGGCAGTTCAAGAATACAATCGGCGCAATCGACGTTTTGGAGGAGTTTAGATGGAAAAAGAATTACAGAATCGCCTGCTGTTTGGAGTGGGAGCAGCCGTGGCCTTGTTGGCTCTCTTGTGGTTCGGAGGTCTCCCGTTTCAATTTATCGTTGGCCTCTTAGCGATGTTGGGAGTTTATGAACTTTTTACCATGAAAGGTTTGGCTGTTAATACACCAGAAGGAATTCTAGCAACCCTTGCGGCGCTGGTCTTGGCTTTGCCTTTAGAGAATTACCTTTCTTTTTTACCCAATGATTCAAACATTTCGCTCTTTGCCGTTTTAGCTTTAGGCATTTTGGGAAGTACGGTCTTTGTGGAAGAATATAGCTATGACGATGCGGTCTATCCGATAGCTTCGGCCTTTTACGTAGGTTACGGTTTCCATATGTTGGTTGAGGCTCAGATGGCTGGTTTGGATAAGGTGTTATACGCACTCTTTATCGTGTGGGCAACTGATAGTTTAGCTTACTTCGTGGGCAAGCGATTTGGCCAGCGGAAATTGTTGCCGCAAGTGTCCCCTAATAAGACCGTTGAAGGGAGTCTAGGGGGAATTGCGGGGGCGATGGTGGTCACCGCCATCTATTATCTCGTGAGTCCGGGTACCTTTAACGGACGGAGTTTCTTCCTTGTTCTGGTATTGTCCATCTTCTTTTCAGTAGCAGGACAGTTTGGGGACTTGGTTGAAAGTTCCATCAAGCGTCACTATGGCGTCAAGGATTCCGGCCGCTTTATCCCAGGACATGGAGGACTCTTGGACCGCTTTGATAGCCTCCTCTTCGTCTTCCCACTTTTGCACTTAGCAGGGTTCTTCTAAGATGAAACGAATTTATGTGATGGGGGCGACGGGCTCCATCGGCCAGCAGACACTTGATATTCTAAGGTCTTATCCCGATCAGTTCCAGCTTAAGGCCTTTAGTTTTGCGACCAACCTGGAAGCGGCTCGTTCGATTGTGGAGGAATTTAAACCGGCTGCGGTTGTTGTAGAAGATGTAGGTCTGGCAGAAGCGCTGCTCACAGATTACCCCAACCTGGTCCATTACAAGACCCTCGATGCTTATGCAGCGGAAGGGGAGTATGATGTCATGGTCAACGCAGTCATGGGCAGTGTTGGCCTTGCGGCCACCATGGCGGCTATTCAGGCCGAAAAGGAAATTGCCCTGGCCAATAAAGAAACCCTGGTTATGGCTGGCGATTTTGTGATGGCCGCCGCCAGAGAGAAAGGAATCACTCTATTACCTGTGGACTCAGAACATTCCGCGATTTTTCAAGCCATGCAAGGTTTGAAGCGGGAGGATGTTAAAAAACTAGTTCTGACAGCTAGCGGGGGGAGTTTCCGCGACAAGAGTCGGGCCGACTTAGAAGGTGTGACCGTCGAGGAGGCTTTGGCTCACCCCAACTGGACCATGGGTGCCAAAATTACCATTGATTCAAGTACCATGGTCAACAAGGGTTTGGAAGTCATCGAGGCTCACCATCTCTTTGGTTGGGATTATGACCAGATTGAAGTCATCCAACACCGGGAGAGCATCCTTCATTCCATGGTGGAATTGCAGGATGGAGCCTTTTTAGCTCAGTTAGGTCCCAGCGATATGCGAGAGCCGATTCAATTTGCTCTGACCTATCCCTATCATCGGCCAATCTCCCAGCCCAAGCCCTTTGATCTTGCAGAAATTGGGGGTCTGCATTTTGAAAAAATGGATATGGATCGCTTCCCTATGCTGGCCCTGGCCTTTGAAGTGGGTCGGCGTGGTGGTTCTTTTCCAGCTGTCTACAATGCGGCCAACGAAGTGGCTGTTGCAGCCTTTTTAAAAGGGCAAATCACCTACTTGGATATTGAAAGCCTCATTCAACGGGCAGTAGACGAGCATCAGGAGGTCCAGTCTTTGGATTTGGATCGCATCTTTGAAATAGACCGATTAACACGGAAGAAAGTGAGGGGGTGGTTGCCTCTATGATGGGAATTCTAAGTTTTTTATTTATTTTTGCAGTTATCGTTATCGTTCATGAATACGGCCATTTTCTTTTTGCCAAAAGAGCGGGAATCTTAGTTCGAGAGTTTGCTGTTGGTATGGGGCCGAAAATCTTTAGCCATCAAGGCAAGGATGGAACCCTCTATACCATCCGCATCTTGCCCTTGGGGGGCTATGTGCGTATGGCTGGATGGGGGGAGGACCGGGTCGAGATTCCCAAGGGAAGTCTGGTTGCCCTAAGTCTCAATGATCAAGGGGTGGTCACTCGCCTCAATCTGTCCAAGAAGCAACTGGATCCACAAGCTGTGCCCTTGCAGGTTTTGGAATATGACTTGGAAGAGGCGCTAACGATTAAGGCGCTTTTGATGGATCAGGAGCAGAGCTATGCGGTAGATCACGATGCGACCATTATTGAAAAAGATGGAACGGAAGTGCGCATTGCTCCTCTGGATGTCCAGTATCAAAACGCTAGTCTGTGGGGCCGTTTCATGACAAACTTCGCAGGTCCCATGAATAATTTTATTTTGGGTGTGGTTGCCTTTAGTCTCCTACTCTTTCTACAAGGAGGGGCACCAAATCCAAATACCAACCAGGTCCGGGTCGTGGAATCTGGAGCATTGGCCAAGGCTGGATACAGCGGTCAGGTGACCTTGGAGAAAATCGGGGACACCACTATTGAAGATTATGCGGATATTTCTCCAGCTATTGAGAAAGCCACCGAGAAAACAAAGGATGGGAAGGTATCGGTTCAGGTCAACGATAACAGTCAGGAAGTTCAGCTGGATGAGATTGATGGGAGTTACCGTATTGGCGTCTTACCTGCCCTGGATACTAGTCTGACAGCGAAACTAACTGGAGGCTTCACCATGGCAGCGTCAGCAGCTGGACAAATTGTGACCGCCATCCGCAATCTGATTTTTAATCCGAATCTGAATGGACTGGGTGGTCCTGTGGCCATCTATCAGGCTTCCAGTATGGCGGCTCGCGATGGTTGGGTCAGTGTTCTTCAGTTGTTGGGATTCTTATCCATCAACATCGGGATTTTTAACTTACTACCGATTCCAGCCCTAGACGGAGGGAAGATCCTGTTGAATATCATTGAAGCCATCCGCCGTAAGCCTGTTAAACGGGAGACGGAAACCTATCTGACCTTGGTAGGGGCGGGCCTCATGGTTCTTCTGATGATTGCTGTAACCTGGAATGATATTATTCGAACATTTTTTTAGAGGAGAGTAAATGAAACAGAGTAAAATGCTAATCCCAACTTTGCGGGAGATGCCGAGTGATGCACAAGTTATTAGCCACGCCTTGATGTTGCGGGCAGGGTACGTTCGTCAAGTTTCTGCGGGGATTTATACCTACCTTCCGCTAGCTAACCGCGTTTTGGAAAAAGCAAAACACATTATGCGGGAAGAATTTGACAAGATGGATGCGGTGGAGATGCTCGCACCCGCGCTTCTCAGTGCAGATCTTTGGCGTGAGTCTGGCCGTTACGATACTTACGGTGAAGACTTGTATAAATTGAAAAACCGGGAAGGCTCAGACTTTATCCTAGGCCCAACGCATGAAGAGACCATGACCGTTGTTGTGCGGGACTCCGTTAAGTCTTACAAACAATTGCCAATGAATCTTTACCAAATTCAATCCAAATACCGTGACGAGAAACGTCCTCGCAATGGGCTTCTACGGACTCGTGAATTTATCATGAAGGACGGCTATAGTTTCCACGCGGATTATGATAGTTTGGATGTGACTTATGAGGACTACCGCCAAGCCTATGAGCGGATCTTTGATCGTTCTGGTTTGGAGTATAAAGCCATCATCGGTGATGGTGGGGCTATGGGTGGTAAGGATAGTCAAGAATTTATGGCGATCACTCCAGAGCGGACGGACTTGGATCGGTGGTTGGTCTTGGATAAATCTATTGCTAGCTTAGATGAAATTCCAGAAGAAGTTTTGGCCGACATCCGTACTGAGTTGGAAAAATGGGTGATTTCTGGTGAGGACACTATCGTTTACTCTAGTGAATCTGGTTATGCGGCTAACCTTGAGATGGCAACCAATGAATACAAGCCGAAAAATGTCGTTGTAACAGAAGAAGAAGTTGTTAAGGTTTCGACACCAGATACCAAGACCATTGATGCTGTTGCAGCATTGCTAGACGTCCCAGAGGAGCAAACCATCAAGACGATGATTTACATGGCAGATGGTAAACCGGTAGCGGCGCTCCTTGTTGGGAATGATCAAGTCAATGAAGTGAAATTGAAAAACTACTTGGAAGCTGATTTCATGGACCCGGCGACAGATGCGGATGTCCAAGCCCTTCTCGATGCTGGCTTTGGATCTTTGGGACCAGTGGGGCTACCAGAAGAAGTGCGCATCATTGCTGACCGTAAGGTACAAGATGTTCGTAACGCCGTTGTTGGCGCTAACGAAGATGATTTCCACTTGACCGGTGTTAACCCAGGTCGGGACTTCCAAGCAGAGTATGTCGATATTCGGGAAGTCAAGGAAGGGGAAATCTCACCAGATGGCATGGGCCAATTGCAATTTGCACGTGGAATCGAAATCGGCCACATCTTTAAGTTGGGAACCCGTTACTCCGAATCTATGGATGCCAAAGTCTTGGATGAGAACGGTCGCGCCATCCCAATCGTAATGGGATCTTATGGTATCGGAGTAAGCCGCTTGCTCTCTGCAATCATGGAACAACATGCGCGTCTTTTTGTGAATAAAACTCCTAAAGGCGATTACCGTTTCTCATGGGGTATTAACTTCCCTAAAGAGCTTGCACCTTTCGACGTCCACCTTATCCCAGTTAATGTCAAAGACCAAGATAGCCTTGATTTAACCGCACGTCTTGAAGCAGCCCTCATGGTAGAAGGCTATGAAGTCCTAACTGATGACCGTAATGAACGGGCTGGGGTTAAATTCAGTGATAGTGACTTGATTGGACTCCCAATCCGTATCACCGTCGGTAAAAAAGCAGCAGACGGTGTTGTTGAAGTTAAAATCAAATCCAGTGGATCTAGCATCGAAGTCCATGAAGACAACTTGCTAGAAACTCTTCATATTCTTCTTAAGGAAGAACGATAAACTAGTTTCCAAAACCCCAGCGCATGTCGCTAGGGTTTTTTACTAAAAAAATGAAAAAAATGAAACTTTCCCCTTGCAAAGACCAATATCATGTTGTATACTAATAAAGTCCTGAAGGGAGAGTTCCTTAAACGGGACGCAATCAGTAGAATAGTTCGGCTCAAACGAACGAAAACAAAAAAACTTCAAAAAAGTTAAACAAAAGTGTTGACAAGTCATTGAGGTTTTGGTAGACTGATTAAGTTGTCTCGTGAGAGACATGACCTTTGAAAACTGAACAAGACGAATACCAATGTGTAGGTAGTAGGAATACTACCTGTCAATAATAAAACAATAAATCTGTCAGCGACAGAAAAATGA
>NZ_JADPMS010000066.1:0-6392 GCF_015686645.1 Streptococcus sp. NLN76
CAACTCTGTCAGACGTTATGACGAAGAATACAAAGCCTATTACCAGAAGAAGTGTCAAGAAGTACCAAAAAACAAACATAAACGAGCTCTCGTCTTAACTGCTAGAAAATTTGTGCGTCTGGTGGATGTGCTACTACGCAACCGCCAACTCTATACGCCACCAAGGAGGCTTATGGAAGATACCTATTAGGATCTGCACACTCCTTGAAAATCTAGTGAAAACTGGTTGAAAAACATCATTTTTCGCTAGCTCTTTTCAGTGCGCCCTTTTTTCTGAAAAAAAGAGTAACTGCTCAGAACTTTGAACTTGACTTTTCACCACTAGACTTTCTAGTCATAGGATGACTGTGGCGATACTCGATGGAAATCAATTCTACAGTTTTAGTTTATCTTTTAGCACTGTGTTAGCTCGTCTTGCCTTACTTATTTGAAACATTCTTCGAAAGTTTTAGCAGCAAGCTCAAAATCTCTCCCAAAGATTTGAGCTGTCTGCGACTCGCTGTCTTGGACTAAAAGTAAACTACTACTTATTTCATTTTAAAATCTGACTAGGCAAGCCGATGAAGGTTGAACTTAAGTTCACCAAAGAGGTTTAACAACGTTCAGTTTTTGAACTGCATAGAGTATAAAAGACTATAATGGGAGGGCTTCACTAACACCAGATTTGTATTTCCAATGAGTATAAGAGAAATAATAAAAATTGTGAAAGAATCACAAAATTAAACTTTTATATAATAGAATAATGATTATAGTTCTATTATAAGGTTTTTTAGTAAAATTTCAAGAATCTACAACAAAAACGAGGTTTCAAAACCTCGTTTTTTAATGCTTAGATGAATTATTTTTCATCTTCTTTTTTTCGGCGAGAACGTACACTAGCTAACAACAATATAAGGGCTAAACCGGTTGCTACAAGGGTTTGACTAGATTCTTCACCTGTATTTGGTAATTGACCTGCCTGGGATTTATTACCAGTTGATTCAGTCAAATTGCTTGAAGCAGTCTCTTGATTGGAGACTTTGGATGAGCCTGCAACTCGCTTGTTACCATTATTGGTATCAGGTTTTGTTGCCGATTTGTCACCATTCTTGCGTCCGATTGGATTAATAGCTTCAATCACTGCAAATCCTGCATCTTTAGCGGAAGTCACAGCAGCATTGCTAGTAGCAGCATTAATCTCAGATTTCGCCCTTCCTGCTTCAATGTCTACTTGAGACTTAGCAGCGGATTTCTCTTCGTCTGTGAGATCCGTACGGGCATCTATTTCGTCCTTCTTCGCTTGGGCAGCATCATCGATAGCTTTCTTAGCGGCATCCTTCGTTACCGGAGATGGGTTTACTGAGTTGATATCCGATACTCCTGCATCTTTAGCGGAAGTCACGCCATCGTTGGTTGTTGCTAAATCAATAGCTTTCTTAGCTTCATTCGCTTTAGAGTCAACTTCTGATTTAGCTGTTAATTTTTCTTCATCTGTAAGGTCAGAACGAGAATCAATCTCAGCTTTCTTATCCTTAACGGCGTCGTCAACAGCTGCTTTAGCTGCTTCCTTGGCTACTGGAGATGGATTCACTGAGTTAATATCTGTTACGCCTGCGTCTTTGGCAGATGATACACCAGCGTTGGTTGTCGCTAAATCAATAGCTTTCTTCGCGTCAGTGGCTTTAGAGTCAACATCGGATTTAGCTGTTGATTTTTCTTCATCTGTTAAATCAGTGCGCCCATCTATCTCGTCTTTCTTAGCTTGTGCAGCTTCATCGATCTCTTTCTTAGCGGCATCCTTCGCTACTGGAGATGGGTTTACTGAGTTGATATCCGATACTCCTGCATCTTTAGCGGAAGTCACGCCATCGTTGGTTGTTGCAGCGTCAATTGCTTTCTTAGCATCATTGGCTTTAGCATCTACCTCAGACTTAGCAGCGGTTTTTTCTTCATCAGTAAGGTCAGGACGAGCATCAATCTCAGACTTCTTAGCTTGAGAAGCTTCGTCGACCGCTGCTTTAGCCGCTTCCTTGGCTACTGGCTCTGGGGTCACTGACTTAATATCCGATACTCCTGCATCTTTAGCGGAAGTCACGCCATCGTTGGTTGTCGCATCATCAACAGCTTTCTTAGCGACATTAGCTTTGGTATCAACCTCAGACTTAGCGGTTGCCTTCTCTTCGTCAGTTAGATCTGAGCGTCCGTCGATCTCTGCTTTCTTCGCTGCTGCTGCGTCATCGATGGCTTGCTTAGCTACTGGCTTAGCTACTGCATCTGGATTTTCTGCTTTAATCGCATCAACTCCTGAATCCTTCGCCGCTGTTACATCCGCATCTGTCTTCGCTGCATCTACTGCGTCTTTTGCTTTGGTTGCTTCTGCATCAACCTCAGACTTAGCAGCTGATTTCTCTTCGTCTGTAAGGTCAGATCGAGCGTCAATCTTAGACTTCTTCGCTTGGGCAGCTTCGTCAATAGCTGCTTTAGCCGCTTCCTTGGCTACCGGAGATGGATTTACTGTGTTAATGTCTTTTACACCAGTGTCTTTGGTAGATGATACAGCATCGTTGGTTGTTGCTAAATCAATAGCTTTCTTAGCGACAGTTGCTTTGGTATCAACCTCAGACTTAGCGGTTGCCTTCTCTTCGTCTGTGAGATCAGGACGAGCATCAATCTCAGACTTCTTGGCTTGGGCAGCTTCGTCAATAGCTGCTTTAGCCGCTTCCTTGGCTACTGGAGATGGATTTACTGAGTTAATATCTGTTACGCCTGCGTCTTTGGCAGATGATACAGCATCGTTGGTTGTCTCATCATCAACAGCTTTCTTAGCGACAGTGGCTTTAGAATCAACTTCTGATTTAGCAGCTGCCTTCTCTTCGTCTGTGAGATCGGGACGAGCATCAATCTCAGACTTCTTGGCTTGAGCAGCGTCATCGATCGCTTTCTTAGCGGCATCCTTGGCCACCGGAGATGGATTTACTGAGTTTATGTCTGTTGCACCAGCATCCTTAGCGGAAGTTACTCCAGCGTTGGTTGTCGCAGCGTCGATCGCTTGTTTGGCTTGGTCAGCCTTAGTATCAACCTCAGACTTAGCAGCTGATTTCTCCTCGTCTGTAAGGTCAGATCGAGCGTCAATCTTAGACTTCTTCGCTTGGGCAGCTACGTCAATAGCTGCTTTAGCCGCTTCCTTGGCTACTGGAGATGGATTTACTGAGTTAATATCTGTTACGCCTGCGTCTTTGGAAGATAACACACCAGCGTTGGTTGTCGCTAAATCAATAGCTTTCTTCGCGTCAGTGGCTTTGGTATCAACCTCAGACTTAGCGGTTGCCTTCTCTTCGTTCGTCAAGTCATCACGACCGTCGATCTCTGCTTTCTTCGCTGCTACTGCGTCATCGATGGCTTTCTTAGCGGCATCCTTGGCTACCGGAGATGGATTTACTGAATTGATATCTTTCACACCAGCATCCTTAGAGGAAGTTACTCCAGCGTTGGTAGTTGCTAAATCAATAGCTTTCTTCGCGTCAGTGGCTTTAGAATCAACTTCTGATTTAGCTGTTGATTTTTCTTCATCTGTTAAATCAGTGCGCCCATCTATCTCGTCTTTCTTAGCTTGTGCAGCTTCGTCAATAGCTGCTTTAGCCGCTTTCTTGGCTACTGGAGATGGATTTACTGAGTTAATATCTGTTACGCCTGCGTCTTTGGCAGATGATACAGCATCGTTGGTTGTCGCATCATCAACAGCTTTCTTAGCGACAGTTGCTTTAGAATCAACTTCTGATTTAGCTGTTGATTTTTCTTCATCTGTTAAATCAGTGCGCCCATCTATCTCGTCTTTCTTAGCTTGGGCAGCATCATCGATCGCTTTCTTAGCGGCATCCTTGGCTACTGGAGATGGATTTACTGAGTTGATATCCGATACTCCTGCATCTTTAGCGGAAGTCACACCATCGTTGGTTGTTGCGTTATCGATGGCTTTCTTCGCGTCAGTGGCTTTAGAATCAACTTCTGATTTAGCTGTTGATTTTTCTTCATCTGTTAAATCAGTGCGCCCATCTATCTCGTCTTTCTTAGCTTGGGCAGCATCATCGATCGCTTTCTTAGCGGCATCCTTGGCTACTGGAGATGGATTTCCTGAGTTAATATCTGTTACGCCTGCGTCTTTGGAAGATGATACACCAGCGTTAGTTGTTGCAGCGTCGATTGCTTTCTTAGCTTCATTCGCTTTAGAGTCAACATCTGATTTAGCTGTTGATTTTTCTTCATCTGTTAAATCAGTGCGCCCATCTATCTCATCTTTCTTAGCTTGTGCAGCATCATTGATCGCTTTCTTAGCTTCATCCTTAGCCACTGGAGATGGATTCACTGAGTTTATGTCTGTTACACCAGTGTCTTTGGCAGATGATACAGCATCGTTGGTTGTCGCATCATCAACAGCTTTCTTAGCGACAGTTGCTTTGGTATCAACCTCAGACTTAGCGGTTGCCTTCTCTTCGTCTGTGAGATCAGTACGGGCATCTATTTCGTCCTTCTTCACTTGAGCAGCATCATCGATAGCTTTCTTAGCGGCATCCTTCGTTACCGGAGATGGGTTTACTGAGTTGATATCCGATACTCCTGCATCTTTAGCGGAAGTCACGCCATCGTTGGTTGTTGCTAAATCAATAGCTTTCTTAGCTTCATTCGCTTTAGAGTCAACTTCTGATTTAGCTGTTAATTTTTCTTCATCTGTAAGGTCAGAACGAGAATCAATCTCAGCTTTCTTATCCTTAACTGCGTCGTCAACAGCTGCTTTAGCTGCTTCCTTGGCTACTGGAGATGGATTCACTGAGTTAATATCTGTTACGCCTGCGTCTTTGGCAGATGACACACCAGCGTTGGTTGTCGCTAAATCAATAGCTTTCTTCGCGTCAGTGGCTTTAGAGTCAACATCGGATTTAGCTGTTGATTTTTCTTCATCTGTTAAATCAGTGCGCCCATCTATCTCGTCTTTCTTAGCTTGTGCAGCTTCATCGATCGCTTTCTTAGCGGCATCCTTGGCTACCGGAGATGGGTTTACTGTGTTGATAGCTGTGATGCCTGCATCTTTAGCGGAAGTCACACCATCGTTGGTTGTTGCGTTATCGATGGCTTTCTTCGCGTCAGTGGCTTTAGAATCAACTTCTGATTTAGCTGTTGATTTTTCTTCATCTGTTAAATCAGTGCGCCCATCTATCTCGTCTTTCTTAGCTTGGGCAGCATCATTGATCGCTTTCTTAGCAGCATCCTTGGCTATCGGAGATGGGTTTACTGAGTTGATATCCGATACTCCTGCATCTTTAGCGGAAGCCACGCCATCGTTGGTTGTCGCATCATCAACAGCTTTCTTAGCGACATTAGCTTTGGTATCAACCTCAGACTTAGCGGTTTCCTTCTCTTCGTCAGTTAGATCTGAGCGTCCGTCGATCTCTGCTTTCTTCGCTGCTACTGCGTCATCGATGGCTTTCTTAGCGGCATCCTTGGCTACCGGAGATGGATTTACTGTGTTGATAGCTGTGATGCCTGCATCTTTAGCGGAAGTCACACCATCGTTGGTTGTTGCGTTATCGATGGCTTTCTTCGTGTCAGTGGCTTTAGAATCAACTTCTGATTTAGCTGTTGATTTTTCTTCATCTGTTAAATCAGTGCGCCCATCTATCTCGTCTTTCTTAGCTTGTGCAGCATCATTGATCGCTTTCTTAGCTTCATCCTTAGCCACTGGAGATGGATTCACTGAGTTTATGTCTGTTACACCAGTGTCTTTGGCAGATGATACAGCATCGTTGGTTGTCGCATCATCAACAGCTTTCTTAGCGACAGTTGCTTTGGTATCAACCTCAGACTTAGCGGTTGCCTTCTCTTCGTCTGTGAGATCAGGACGAGCATCAATCTCAGACTTCTTGGCTTGGGCAGCTTCGTCAATAGCTGCTTTAGCCGCTTCCTTGGCTACTGGAGATGGATTTACTGAGTTAATATCTGTTACGCCTGCGTCTTTGGCAGATGATACAGCATCGTTGGTTGTCGCATCATCAACAGCTTTCTTAGCGACAGTTGCTTTGGTATCAACCTCAGACTTAGCTGCGTCTTTCTCTTCCTTCGTCAAGTCATCACGACCGTCGATCTCTGCTTTCTTCGCTGCTGCTGCGTCATCAATGGCTTGCTTAGCTGCTGGCTTAGCTACTGGAGATGGATTTTCTGCTTTAATCGCATCAACTCCTGAATCCTTCGCCGCTGTTACATCCGCATCTGTTTTAGCCGCATCTACTGCGTCTTTTGCTTTGGTTGCTTCTGCATCAACCTCAGACTTAGCTGCGTCTTTCTCTTCCTTCGTCAAGTCATCACGACCGTCGATCTCTGCTTTCTTCGCTGCTGCTGCGTCATCGATGGCTTGCTTAGCT
>NZ_JADPMS010000067.1:0-5671 GCF_015686645.1 Streptococcus sp. NLN76
ATAAAGGGGAAATCCTCTTTTGTCTAGTCGAATGTTTCACCCAATGGGTGAAAAGCAGAACCTTCCAGAAACCCTGTGATCAATACGGTTTCTGGAAGGTTTTTAAGTTAGGTATGAATAATTTGGGATGAAACTATCGTAAGAGACTACATTATAAAGATGCCCACCATTGGCATTGAATTGGAGGTGTTACTATGACCTTGTATGATTCTATTTCTCAAAAATTAGGAAAAGACCTGTTGCAATATATTGAAGAGGTAAGGCTGCGAGATGCCCAGAAAACCGATTGGACCGAGGATGACACTGACGATATTAAGACTTCTCCTTTGTATCGACTAACTCTTGAAGAATTGGATGAATTCGAAAAATACGCTTGGCCAACCTATACGGAACACTAACCAAAACCAATTACCAAGCCTTAAAACAATGGCAACAAGAAAGAGGTGATTCACAATGATGCTTTTCCTTCAAAAAATTCAAAATTCAGATAGTCTAGGCTATTTTTACACACCAGAGAATTATCCGGGACCAGGTATTGTTGAAATAGACCCCATTTCCGGAGAGGTTCACATTGTTGAATTATCTTCCTTTGATAAAAAAGAGGGTTACCCCTACTTCGCCAGCATTGCCAGAGGTAAAGTCAAGCAAATGTGGGACCAACAAGACTTGCCTGATGAAAAATTCTTTGCTTGGGGATAACACAGCGATTACACACGAACAGGAGGCTTTCGTTATGAATCATGACAATTACAGCAAATCAGAAATTGACTTGAAGTTTTCAACCTTAGAAGAAGATATGATGGCAAGTAAATTCGAGTTGCTCAACCAAAAATGGGATGCCAGCGTCCAACAAATTCTATCCCAAACTAAGGTTCTACTACTTGAAAGAGAAATGATTGAGAAATCAGCCAGAGAGGCCGAAATGAAAACAACCACGCGCTGGTTCATCGGCTTAATCCTATCTCTCACCGGTCTAGCAATTTCGATTATTGTTAACTTCTTCCTCCGATAATCTCCGTTTCTCATTTTTAATTCAAATTTTTTCTCCCTTTAAGCTTTGTTTAATCTTTCCAGGTTATACTTATCTCAATCCTAATAAAACTTTTCTTTTTCATAATAATCTCCTGAAAGGCCTCGTTGTTAGACGAGGTCTTTCGTTATGTGGTTGAGCTAGAGGATAGTACTGCTCTGCTTGGGAGATTATTATTTTAGGGCACCTCTAAAAACTAAACTCTTAAAAATTCGAACATTGATTTATCAAGATTTCTACGACATGATTTGATGCAAAACCGGAGTTTTTCGAGGTGCCCTTTAAGGTGAAAGTTTCGGCGCTTTGCTCCTCTCTTGATACCTCGCAAGCTCGGTATCCGCCCCTCTAGCTCACAGAGTTCGCAGAGTTCAAAGGTCTTAGAGAACTTTGAAGATATAGGATCAAAATAACGAAGTTATTGTCAAAAGACATCTAATCTCCTAAAAGGGTTCACGGCTGGTCGTGGACTTTTTCGTTTTGCCATCAAAGACTATATCTGGTTTTATAAACACCATCGATTACAGAGTAGATACCAATATAAGACACCATAGGAAGTCAGAGAAGTTGCCTTATACTCATTACATTTCAAAATCTGAATGTGTTAATCCTCTTCGCCGAACCCTCAGTTCTGTCTTCATCGGATTGCCTTTTCAGATTTCGAACTGTTTCGAGTATTAAACTCAGATCAGCCAGCAACTTACCCAATCGCTAAGAACAAGCAGATTGAAAACTACCAATCTAAGTGGAGTGCATAAAAAATCAGCCATACGAGATGTACGACTGATTTCTGTCATGAACTTCATCTTTGGATATTTTACCTGTCTACTTGACAGGGGGCATATCAGAGGGATGTCCGATCTCGTTTTACTTGCTGGCGAGGCCTTTTTTGAGGGATTTCCAGAGGCCGAGGTCGTCGGTTTGGAGGGCGATGCCGGAGTAGGATTTGCCGATGAGATAGGCGAGGGTTACGGTGGTGGCTAGGAGGAGTAAGAGGGAGAGGAGGGGTTCTAGAGCACCTGCGTAGCCATTGATCATGCGGACGGGCATGAGGAAGATGGAGAGGCCTGGGATGTAGGATAGGACTTGTAAGATAAGGGTGTCTTGACCTCCTTGTCCGAAGATAAAGGTGCCGAAGAAGCCGACCATCACCAAAACTGTGAGGGGTTGAACGGCCTTATTGGCATCTTCTTGGCGGACAACGAGGGCGCCACAGAAGGCAGCGATGACAACATAGAAGCTCAAACCGACTAGCAAGAAAGGCAAGAGGAGCCAATCCAAGTGTGCTAGGAGGGTTTGAAGGAAGGGAAGGGCGGAAGCTCCAAAGGGTTGGCTCAAAAGGAAGAGGTAGGCTAGGACGCCTCCCAAGGCATAAATTCCCAAATGAGTCACCAGCGCTAAGACCACTCCTAAGACACGGCCGTAGAAATAGAGGTCGGCTGGGATGCTAGAAAAAATAATTTCTAGAATTTTAGTCCCTTTTTCTCCTGCAATTTCTTGGGCAGTGGCTGCTGAGTAGGTCAGGGTCATCATGTAGATAATAAAGACTAAACCAAAGATAGCCGCCATTTTAGCACCGAGAGCCATGTCCTGTCCTTCTGGTAGCTCCTCTTTAAAGCTAGGTTGCCGATCCAGAATAGCCACCTGATCTGTGCTTAATTGGGCATTCTGGCGGTTCAGATCAGATTGGGATTGGTCCAAGGCTTTTTGGACTTGGTCTTTTTTCTCAAAGGCCATCCCTTCTTCGCCGTGGTAGGTGGCTGTGAGGAGGCCATTTTCTTCTGAGACGACTAGGTAACCGTTAACCTCTTCTTCTTTTACTGCGGCCTTGGCCGCAGTTTCGTCCGGATAGGATTTAAGGAAATCGAGATCGGACAGGGCTTGGGTTTGGCCCACTAGGGCGATGGCGTTAGAGTCTGAGCCAAATTGGGAAGCGACGTAGCCCGACCCCATGGAGAGCAAGATCATAAAGAAGGGCGCTAAGACTAAGAAGAGGAAGGCCCAGGATTTAACTTGGCGGATGTAGGTTTCTTTGGCGACTAGGAGTACTTGTTTCATTAGGCTTCCTCCGATACTAGTTTAAAGATTTCATCGATGCTTGGGGCTTGCTGGTCAAAGGTGGTGAGGTAGCGGCCTTGGCTAATGCGGTCAAAGAGTTCTGGTCCGGCATCTTCGCTATCCAAGATCAGGCGCCATTTGCCTTGTTTGGTATCCTCGACGGAGAGGACGTGAGGCAGGGCAGCTAATTGTTCCTTATCCAAATCTTGGGAGACAAAGAGGCGGGTGCGGCCGAACTGAAGGCGGACGCTTTGGATGTCCCCATTGAGGGCGATGGTGCCGTCTTTGATCATGATGAGTTGGTCACAGAGTTCTTCCACGTTGGTCATAACATGATCTGAGAAGATGATGGTCGCCCCACGCGCCTTTTCTTCCAGAATGACTTCTTTAAGAAGGCCTGTGTTGACCGGATCTAAACCTGAAAAAGGCTCATCCAGAATGATTAATTGTGGTTGATGAATGAGGGTTACGATGAGTTGAATCTTCTGCTGGTTCCCTTTGGATAAGCTCTTGATTTTGTCACTCATGCGGCCTTTGACCTGTAGTTTTTTCATCCAGATGGGTAGGCGTTCTGCCACTTCTTTCTTGCTCATTCCCTTGAGGCTGGCTAGGTAGCTAACCTGCTCCAGAACCGTCCGCTTGGGCATAAGGCTGCGTTCTTCCGGAAGGTAGCCGATTTGCGAGTAGCGTTCTTTGGTCAGGGGCTGGCCGTCCAGTAGAATCTGACCCTCATAGGTCAGAAAGTTGAGGACGGAATGGAAGAGTGTGGTCTTACCAGCCCCATTTTTCCCGACCAGACCGCAGATGGTCCCGGATGGAATGCTGAAGTTGAGGTCCTTGAGGACCTCCTTGTTCCCATAAGCTTTGGACATGTGTGATACTTGCAACATAAGTTTCCCTCCTTTTCCTTATATTATACTCTTATTTTTCCTTTTAGGCTTCTTTAAGTTAAATTTAAAGGAACTTTTAGTTTTTCTTTTTATACTTATTTGAAAATAAAAAAGAAAAGAAGAACCTCACATGAAGAAAAAACCAATCCTAACCGCTACCATTGCTTTCCTAACCATGGCGAGCTTGGCAGCTTGCAGTCTACAAAGCAGCCAAACGCAATCAACAACAGGCCAAATCGTTAAGCAGAGCACCACAACTCCTTCCATTGATTGGGACAGTCTTCCCAGCAAGGATGTAACGCTGGACGATAAAGGCTTGACCATTACTGAGGCTGGAACTTACGTTCTCAAGGGAAATACCAGCGCAGGGGTGACGGTGAAAACATCTGGTAATGTCCGCCTTATCCTAGCAGGTACAACCATCACCTCCTCTGATGGCCCAGCCATCAATGTAGAGGAAGCTGGAACTGTCCAACTGGAACTTCAAGATGGAACGGAGAACAAGGTCAGCGATTCAAGCACCCACAGCAATGAAGACTTGGAAGGCGCCATCCATTCTGAAGCCGATCTCATCGTGACCGGCCAAGGAAACCTAACCGTTGAAGCTAATTACCAGGACGGAATCGTCTCCACAGACAACCTCTACATCGAAAACGGAACCCTTCAAGTAATCGCGGCAGACGATGCCATCCGCGGCCGAGACAGCGTCACCATCAATGGAGGCAATATTAGCGTCAACGCCCAAGGCGACGGCATTAAATCCAACAACGATGAAGACACCAGCAAAGGGAACGTCACCATCAACGGCGGCGACATCTCTGTATCCGCTGGCGATGACGGGATCAAGGCTGAGTCTAGCCTGGTCATCAATGATGGAAATATCTCTGTCCCACAAAGTGTCGAAGGACTAGAAGGAACCAACGTCACCATCAACGGTGGAGCAGTTGATGTCTACGCAACCGACGACGGTATCAATGCAGCCAGTGACGTCACCGGTGCCGATATCTTTATCAAAGTCACCGGCGGTAACATCACGGTCGAAGTCGGCCAAGGCGATACCGACGCCTTCGACTCCAATGGCAACCTCGAAATCAGCGGTGGTACCATTGATATAACCGCCCAATCCGCCTTCGACTTCGACGGTAGCGTCAGCTTCACCGGTGGAACCGTAACCGTTAACGGCGAAAAACAAACCGAAATTGTCCAAACCGGACCCGGTGCCCCTGGTGGCATGGGTATGCAAGGCGGTATGCCCCCAGGCGGAGGCCAAGCTCCGGGCAACCGTGGATAACTGAAAATAAAACGAAAGCCAATCCTAGGCCAATCAAACTTCTTATTGTTCTATAAAAGAATGAGGTATGATTATTGGCTAAGGGCACAAATGGTACCAAATTCAAATGTTCTTTTCTTAGTAACGAGAACACCTCCTAAGTAGATAGGGTATATAGCCAAATCTACTTAGGAGGTGTTTTTATATGTAACATACCCGTTGTGCTAGTTGATTTAAGGGTAAGCAAGTGAATATTTTAGACTGAAACCATTTTCGATCTGGCTTTGATGAAGTAATATGGAATAAGTTAATAGGATGGCCTCTACTTTAAATTTTAAAGCATAGAGATTCCTGCATCTTAAATCCTCAATCCCAAACTGCTCTAAACTCGAAAATACCGTTTCAATTGGTTTACGCAGTCGTCCA
>NZ_JADPMS010000068.1:0-5635 GCF_015686645.1 Streptococcus sp. NLN76
CGGCAAATGAGCACCCTTAGCTCAACTGGATAGAGTACCTGACTACGAATCAGGCGGTTAGAGGTTCGACTCCTCTAGGGTGCATGTAAACAATAATACGGGAAGTAACTCGGATTGGTAGAGCTCAAAGTTTAGCTTTGAGGTTGCGGATGAGGATTTGCGAAGCAAATCTACTTAGCAAGTACTCTACAGCTGAGATACAACCGAATTTATAGTTACGGGAAGTAGCTCAGCTTGGTAGAGTACTTGGTTTGGGACCAAGGTGTCGCAGGTTCGAATCCTGTCTTCCCGATATGGCGGTGTAGCTCAGCTGGCTAGAGCGTCCGGTTCATACCCGGGAGGTCGGGGGTTCGATCCCCTTCGCCGCTATGTTTTTTAGTATCGATCTTGCTTGGACCTTTAGCTCAGCTGGTTAGAGCTCTCGGCTCATAACCGAGTGGTCGTAGGTTCAAGTCCTACAAGGTCCATATTTGGAGGATTACCCAAGTCCGGCTGAAGGGAACGGTCTTGAAAACCGTCAGGCGTGTAAAAGCGTGCGTGGGTTCGAATCCCACATCCTCCTTGTTTTAAGAATAGCGCGGGATGGAGCAGCTAGGTAGCTCGTCGGGCTCATAACCCGAAGGTCGTAGGTTCAAATCCTGCTCCCGCAATTTGGCTCGGTAGCTCAGTTGGTAGAGCAATGGATTGAAGCTCCATGTGTCGGCGGTTCGATTCCGTCTCGCGCCATTTCTTTTATAAGCGGGTGTAGTTTAGTGGTAAAACTACAGCCTTCCAAGCTGTTGTCGCGAGTTCGATTCTCGTCACCCGCTTTGAACTTTTATGTTCAAGATACCAAGTTTTTAACTTGGGCGCGTAGCTCAGGTGGTTAGAGCGCACGCCTGATAAGCGTGAGGTCGGTGGTTCGAGTCCACTCGTGCCCATAGGAGAATTACTCAAGAGGCTGAAGAGGACGGTTTGCTAAATCGTTAGGTCGGGTAACCGGCGCGGGGGTTCGAATCCCCCATTCTCCGTCGTGAAAGTAAGGTTGGGATTTTATCCTAGCCTTCTTATTTTATCCTTTTTTAGTGGTGGATGTATGAAAAAATTTCGCATGTCAAAAACAGTTCTCCTCACAGGTTTAGCTTCGATTCTTGTCTTGGGATTACTGTTTTTTTCTTACTCTTCAGTCATTGTTCAGCAAACCAATCGAGGTGTTGCTTTTCTGAGTCGTTTACTGCATCTGCCTTTTGGGGCTTTGCGGCAAGCGGAAACAGATTTTTCTAATTTATTTTATGCTTATGAAGAAAATCAGGACTTAAAGCAGCGTCTCTATGCCATGGATGAGGAAGTGAATCAGGTTGACTCCCTTAAGAAGGAGAATGAAGAATTGCGGCAACAGTTAGGTTTGCAGTCCCAGTTTAAGGACCGCAAAGTCATCCAGGCAGGGGTTATCGATCGTCTACCAGCTACTTGGTCTAATCGGTTAGTGATTGATAAAGGTTCACAAGATGGGCTTGTCGAGAATATGTATGTCGTTGCTCATGGTGGACTCGTGGGTCAGGTTTCGGAAGTTTCTGACGAAACCAGTGTTGTCTCCCTCTTGACTTCGGAACAAGAACCTTTAGCGATTCCTGTTAAAATCAATACAGGTTCTAAAGATATTTTTGGAATTATTAAGTCCTATGATCCGGTACAGCAGCTAGTAACGGTGAGCCAGCTCAACGCTTCGGATGAGATTCCAAAAGGGGCTCGTGTGATGACGTCTGGTTTGGGAAATATGCCGGTGAAGGATATTCCTTTGGGGCAAGTTGAGTCCAGTAAGCAGAATAGCAATAACTTAGAGCGTGAAGTCTACGTTAAGATGTCCGCAAGCAGTTTAGATTTTTCAACAGTTAGTGTGGTAGGTCAATAATGAAAGCAGTCTGGAATCTTTTTCAAATCCTTGGTCTCTTTCTCTTGCTTTGGTTTGTAGACCAGCAATCCTCCCTATTCTTGTCCTATCTGATTCCTAGTCACTGGTATCCTGTGTTTCATGCTAGTCTGATTTTCTTGCTCTTTGCTTCGGTTTTTTATTCAACCTTTACTTTATTAGGGGCAAGCTTGATCGCCGGTTTTCTTATGGATAGTTATGTCTTCCATTCCATTGGCATTCTTTTTGTACTGTTGCCTCTCTGCGTTCTCTTGGTAACGAGTTTGAATCGTTTGTTTTTACGAAATACCTGGACCATTCTACTCGCAACAGTTCTCCTCATCAGTCTTTTTGAAAGTCTCTATTTTGGGGCTGCCAGTCTTTTTGGGATGGCCAGTTTGAATTGGACGGATTTTGTGGCTCTGAGTCTTGCCCCTAGTTTGGCTGTTAATCTCCTTTTAAGTTTGTTGGCAACCCCTCTTTTTCGTTTTTTCCTAGCCAAATCTTGATTTCATTTGAAAAAAGATTTGAAAAGGTTTAAAATGGAAGAAGGGATAAAAAATGCGGAGGAAATCATGTCTTTTTCTGATTTAAAATTGTTTGCTCTGTCGTCAAATCAGGACCTAGCCAAGCGTGTGGCAGCTGCGATTGGCATGGAATTGGGTAAATCCAGTGTCCGTCAGTTCTCAGATGGAGAGATTCAAGTGAATATTGAAGAATCCATTCGTGGAAAACACGTTTACATTCTTCAATCTACCAGCTCACCGGTTAATGATAACTTGATGGAAATCTTGATTTTGGTAGATGCTTTGAAACGGGCAAGTGCGGAGTCGGTTAATGTGGTCATGCCTTATTATGGGTATGCTCGCCAGGACCGGAAAGCCAGAGCTCGGGAGCCGATTACATCTAAACTTGTGGCTGATATGCTGCAAGTAGCAGGAGTTAACCGTCTGTTGACCGTTGATTTGCACGCAGCTCAAATTCAAGGATTCTTTGATATTCCAGTGGACCATCTGATGGGAGCTCCATTGATTGCGGACTATTTTGAACGTCGTGGCATGGTTGGCGATAACTATGTTGTGGTGAGTCCAGACCATGGGGGTGTTACGCGCGCACGGAAACTGGCAGAATTCCTACGGACACCGATTGCCATTATTGACAAACGTCGTTCCGTTGACAAGATGAATACCAGCGAGGTGATGAATATCATCGGGAAGGTTGAAGGTAAGACCTGTATTCTGATTGATGACATGATTGATACAGCGGGAACCATTGCCCACGCTGCAGACGCCTTACAAGAGGCGGGAGCAGTTGAGGTGTATGCTAGCTGTACCCACCCTGTCTTATCAGGACCAGCCATGGATAATATCCAGAATTCAGCCATTAAGAAATTGGTCGTTTTGGATACGATCTATCTTCCAGAAGAGCGTTTGATTGACAAGATTGTTCAAATCTCGACCGCAGATCTTTTGGCAGAGGCAATTATTCGCATTCATGAAAAACGTCCTCTATCGAGTTTATTTGCTTTGAGTAAGAATAAGTAGGTAGCAGAATGATATAGTCTTTTTGTTTGCTTTTAGTACAAGGCAGCGAGTCGCAGACAGCTCAAAATCTTGAGGAAGATTTTGAGCTTGCTGATAAAACTTTTGAAGAAAGTTTCAATGAAGTACGGCAAGACGAGCTAACACAGTAATAAAAGATAAACGAAAAGATTATAAAAGAAAAGGGGCTGGCTCAGCCCCTTTTACTATTTAGGTAGGTGCTGATGGAGACAGTTCAATCCAAAGGTTTGGTTCTTTACAACCGTCCCTATCGGGAAAAGGACCGCCTGGTGAAGATTTTTACAGAGAAGGCTGGGAAGCGGATGTTTTTTGTCCGTAATGTGGAGAAGTCCCAGCGTTTGGCTCAGATTCAGCCTTTGGTGTTTGGGGACTATATTCTGAAACTTCGGGAGGAAGGTCTGGGCTATATTGATGAAGTCAGTGTGGAGACGTCCTATCCTAAGGTTCAGGGAGATATTTATTCCCTGGCCTATGCGTCCTATGTTTTGGCTTTAGCGGATGCCAGTATTCAGGATGGGCAAGCGGATCCAGCTCTTTTTCAGTTTGTGACCAAGACTTTGGAGTTGATGGAGGAAGGTCTGGATTACGAGGTATTGACCTTGATTTTTGAGATGCAGATTTTGGACCGTTTTGGGACACGTTTGCTCTTGTCGGAGTGTTGCTTCTGTCATCGGACTGGTTTGCCCTTTGACTATAGCTTTGTCTATGATGGGGTGCTGTGTCCCGAACATTATGATCAGGATGTCCATCGTGCTCACTTTAATCCCAACAGTCTCTTCCTTCTTGAGAGGTTTCAGGCTGTTTCCCTGGAGGAATTAGAGAGCATCCGTTTATCCACTGAAACCAAGGCTGACTTACGTCGGACCCTTGATACTTTTTACCAAGAATATGTCGGCATTCACTTGAAGGCCAAAAAATTTCTAGATTCCCTGGATGAGTGGGGGAGTCTGTTGAAGGAGAGAAAATGAAACGTATTGCCATTGATGCTATGGGAGGCGATGCTGCGCCTCAGGCTATTGTTGAGGGGGTTCTACGGGCCCGTGATGAGCTATCCGATGTGATCTTTCAATTGTATGGGGATCAAGATCAGATTCAACCTCTCATTGAGAATAGCAATCGGATTGAGATCATTCACACTAAGGAAAAAATTGAAGGGGATGATGAGCCAGCTCGGGCTATTCGGCGTAAAAAGGATGCCAGCATGGTCCTCGCGGCCAAGGCCGTCAAGGAAGGGCAGGCAGATGCCCTTCTATCAGCTGGAAATACCGGTGCTTTGCTAGCTGCATCTTTCTTCATTATTGGTCGGATTAAAGGAATTGACCGGCCTGGTTTGTTGACGATTTTGCCAAGCAAAAATGGCCAAGGCTTTGTCATGATGGACTTGGGGGCTAATGCGGAAAGTACAGCAGGGCATTTGGAGCAATATGCTTTAATGGGCTCCTTCTATGCCAGCCAGGTTCGAGGGATCCAAAATCCTCGAGTTGGGCTGCTCAATAATGGATCCGAGGCCGGTAAGGGAGATCCCCTCCGCAAGGAAGCCTATCAACTCTTGGAGGCTCGTGAGGACCTCAACTTTGTAGGGAATGTTGAAGCACGGGATCTGATGGATCAGGTAGCTGATGTCGTGGTGACAGACGGATTCACTGGAAATGCAGTCCTCAAAACCATGGAAGGAACAGCCTTGGGAATCCTCAGCCAACTCAAGTCTACCATCCTAGCAGGCGGCCTACGTGCTAAGTTGGGAGCCTGGTTGTTAAAACCAAGTCTCAAGGAAATGCAGCAAAGCTTAGACTATACGGAAGCTGGAGGCGCTATGCTCTTTGGTGTCAAAGCCCCTGTTGTCAAGGCTCACGGATCTAGCGATGCCAAATCCATCTACTACACCCTCAAACAAGTTGCTACCATCTTGGATAGCCAGATTGTAGAACAAACTAGGGGAGTCTTCCAAAGGGAAGAAGAATCAGTATAAAATTGAAAAAGGTTTTTGGGAGGTAGATCCCGAAAACCTTTTTCAATTTGGTACCAATATTTTTCGATGACTCAATTGTGCAATCATTATCCCGAATTATTCATACCCTGAATATCTTTGCGTAACTATCAAAAAAATCATCAGAAACAAGTAATAAACAATTGCAGTTCTGATGATTTTTATGAACGATCAAGCTTTTCTATAAATAAAGATGGA
>NZ_JADPMS010000069.1:0-5380 GCF_015686645.1 Streptococcus sp. NLN76
CTTGCTTGATCACTTGATATTTTTTATCTTCAGACATTGTTAAAACTATTTTCCTCATCTTTCTAATGTAACACAGAGGACATTTTCATATTCGATTTACTTAAGACATTATCACTTTCGAATGATAATATTGTTTTATGTGCTGAATTTTTGTGTAGAATTTACTCAATTGTGTTATACTTAGGGTGTACCATCATAAAAAAATAGGAGGATACCATGTATTTTAACCGTAAGGGCGCCAAGCAAACGAATTGGCGCATGATCAAAAAAGGAAAGCACTTTCTATTTGGTTGCTCCCTTGTTCTTGCCCTTGGTGCAACGACAACTGTAGCAGCATCGGATGTTGCAATTGAGGAAAAATCGTCATCTTCTTCGGAATCTGAATTCACCTTAGCTGGAGATGTAAGTCTGGATTCAGAGACTAAAGACAGCTCGCAGGTATATAATGTGCCAGCAGTTGTTTTAGAAACTGAAGAAGTGTCAACCACTGCCCCTTCTTCAGAAGAAAAAGTAGAGGAAAACCTTACTACAGAAGAAACAAAAGCAACTACAACCCCTGTTGCCGAGGAGAAACCAGTGGCACCAGTTGAGGAAGTAAAGGCTGAAACTGAAGTCAAACCTGCTGACCAAAAAACAGCAACTGACCAGCTGGTTGAAAAACCAGTAGCTCCTCAAAGCGAAGTTGAAACTGCTGCCCCAGCAGATCTTTCAACAAGAAAAGAAAGAATTATTCGCGGTCTTGAAAAATTGAAGCACCTACCTTCAACTGATCGGGAAGACTACGCTAAATTGATTGAAAGTGCAACTACAATTGGGGAATTGCAAAACCTTCAATCACAAGCTAACCAAGCAAATGCCTTGCTCTATTTGGAGAAAACTCGTGCACAACGAGAGTCTGAGGCTGCTTCTGTAGAGAACACTGCATTCCGTAAAGTTACAACGGATGTCTATAAAGCAGCACTTGCCGAAATTAGGGGATTGTCTAACTTAAATAGCGTAGAGATTCAATACTACACAGCTGAACTGAACAAGTTAACAAAAGGAATTATCAATCGCGATAAAGAAGTTACAGCTTTGCTTGAGAAAGCTCGTAAGATGAACGAGTTGTATGCATCTAATCGTGGAACAACTCAAGCGGATGCCATTTTAAATACTGTTAGTGCTAGTGATGATCGTACTGTTAGCGGAAATGTGCGACTAACCTCTGGTGGACGAATTAATACAGATGAAGATACTTATAATCAACCACTAGAGGGCGTTGAAGTCTATGCCCAATGGTATGAAAAAAATGGTTTTGCTTCTCCAATTTATAAGACAGTAACAAATGCTGACGGCAGTTTTGCAATTGGACTGCATGAGTTTATTGGGGCAGACGGTAAGCTCTATCAATTTAATGCGAATCCTCAGACTCCGCAATTCGAGAAGTGGCGCATTTGGTCTATTAATCCTGATACTAATAAATATAGTCTTTTATACTCTTATGGTGAAGAACAAATCTCACCAGAGGGAATCATCTTAGATGCATCTGCTGGAGCAGGTCAGAATGTTACTGCAGGAAAATTAGAAAATGTAGAGATTCGTTATGCCCATAAAACTGATGATATTTGGAAACAAGACGCAAAAGAAACACCAGCGCTTACCAGCGGATCAGGGTCTGGTGGTCGCGTTTCAGGGGCTGTTTATTGGAATAACTACAATCCGGCAGGTGGACAACTATGGAATGACTTGGTAAGTCGTCAATCTGACTATGACCGTGGACTTGAAAATGTGACGGTTTATGCCTCTTATCTAACGGACTGGGCAGTTAAACACTTGAATTCCCCTGAAGTTATGGCAAACTTTGTAGATGAATCTTCAGAATGGAAGCCAACTTATAACGCTGCTACTCAAGAAGGAAATATCCGTTCAATCGGTTCTAATTGGACACGAGTAAATGAAAATAAACTTCGGGAATATATCCTTGAACAAGTAAAAGCTGATCGCAGTAAGTGGGTCGCAGAAACAGTGTCTGCTAAGACTGATGCCAAAGGTGAATTTAATATTCAATTTAATGGAACCTATGGCCAAGCTTGGAATAACCAGGGTTATGGTACTTCCGTTACAAAATCTGAATCAGAGGTAACGAGTGCTAATGGAGAAACCCGAAAGGGAGTTGAGTGGAATGGGATTGTTGCTCACGATGCATCCTATGGTGCATTTGGAAGTAATGGTAATGGATCCCGTCTTGATTTAAGTAAGGCTCCTAAACATATTAATATGGAATGGATGATGATCACAACGGATAAAGAAGGTGTATCATTTGTTAATCCATTCTATGGTGATGTGCCAAAAGGACCTTTGAATATTTCAAATCGCTGGGGTACACAGGGTGTTGGAACTGGTACTGCATGGGGAGTAGACTATAATTTAGGTACGACTCTTATTCCTGGGAATAACGATGTGTCAAATGTTCGCTTTGCAGCATTTCATGATGATTTGACTTTTGATATTGTGAACTATGATTCTGCGGGTAACTTTGCAGGTCCAGGTGATACGGCAAGGACCTCAACTATTGGTGTCACACCAGTTGGCAATGAAACCTATGAAATTGTTTGGAAAGATGAAGAGGGTAAGGAAGTTGGTTCGAGTGGACCTATCAGACCTAATGCAACAGGAGAACTTCCAGAATCCACCTATTCAGTTCCTAGCGATTTGACAAAAACTACCACTTACTTTGCAGAATTGTATGCATTGAATGAGGATGGATCCCGTCCGGCTGATCCAATGCAAAAAGATTCTTTCACTGCAGTTTATCGTGAGTTACCAGTTTATAAAGTAACAGAGGGAGTACAGGAACAGTCTGCAGATTCTGAAACACCAACCTTCGATTTAGCTCACACGGAAGAAGTTGAGGAACGACCGGTACCTGCTGGTGCTAGTTTCGCACTTGTTTCAGATACAGGTGATGAAACGGTTGAAGGTTTTACAATTGATGCTAAAACAGGTGTTATTACTTGGACTAATCCTCAAAAAGACACTGAAGTTACCGTTGAGGTTACTTATGCAGATGGAACAACAGCGATAACAGTTGCGAAATTTGTTTTGAAAAAAGCAGATAACGAGAAGTATGAACCATCATACGAAGAGAAGAATGTGGTTCCTGGTACTCCAGCAACGACAACACCAACCTTCACGGACAAAGATGGAAATGCAACAACTGCACCAGAAGGAAGCAAGTTTGCGATTGCACCAGACTTTAGCGCACCTGAAGGTTACACAGTTACCATCGATGAGAATACAGGAGAAGTCACAGTAACAGCTCCGGCTACACCGACTGGAACAACCGCTGAAACAGTTACGGTACCTGTTGTGGTAACTTATCCGGACACAACTACAGATTCAGTGAATGCAGTATTCAACCTTGATTCAGATGGAGACAATACTCCAGACAAGGATGATGAAGATGATGATAACGACGGTATCCCAGATACGGACGAGTCAAAAGATGGAACAAATCCTAAAGATCCAAACTCAGCAGCATCTTCTATTACACAAATTGAAGATCAAACAGTTGAACAAGGGAATGCAATCAATCCTGTTACTGTAACAGGTGAGAAAGTACCAAATGGAGGTTCTTTCAAAGTTGACGGTCTTCCAGATGGTGTTACTTTTGATCCAACTACAAACACTATCTCAGGCACACCAACGGCTGCTGGTGAAAGCACAGTAACGGTAACTGTTTTAGATAAAGACGGGAATCCAGTTAAAGATTCAAATGAAAAACCAGTTACAGAGGAATTCAAGATTACTGTATCTGAGAAACCTAAACAAGCGGATACTAACGAACCAACTCCAGCCGATCAAACGGTTAAAGTAGGAGAGACACCAACTGCAGTGAACTCTATTGGTAATGTTTCAGAACTTCCAGAAGGAACAACCTTCGCATACGAAACCCCAGTAGATACAACAACAGCAGGCGACAAACCAGCAACAGTTGTAGTAACCTACCCAGATGGATCACAAGACAAGGTAACCGTAACCGTTAAGGTTGAAGAAAACCCAACTCAAGCAGATACCAACGAGCCTACTCCAGCAGATCAAACAGTTAAAGTAGGAGAAACCCCATCTGCAGAGAAATCCATCGGTAATGTTTCAGAGCTTCCAGAAGGCACTACCTTCGCATATGAAACCCCAGTAGATACCACAACAGCAGGTGACAAACCAGCAACAGTTGTAGTAACCTACCCGGATGGATCACAAGACAAGGTAACTGTAACCGTTAAGGTTGAAGAAAACCCAACTCAAGCAGATACCAACGAACCAACTCAAGCAGATCAAACGGTTAAAGTAGGAGAAACCCCATCTGCAGAGAAATCTATCGGAAACGTTTCAGAGCTTCCAGAAGGCACTACCTTCGCATATGAAACCCCAGTAGATACCACAACAGCAGGTGACAAACCAGCAACAGTAGTTGTAACCTACCCAGATGGCTCAGTAGACAAGGTAACTGTAACCGTTAAGGTTGAAGAAAACCCAACTCAAGCAGAAACCAATGAACCAACACCGGCAGATCAAACAGTTAAAGTAGGAGAAACCCCATCTGCAGAGAAATCTATCGGAAATGTTTCAGAGCTTCCAGAAGGAACTAAGTTTGAGTTCGAAACCCCAGTGGATACCACAACAGCAGGCGACAAACCAGCAACAGTTGTAGTAACCTACCCAGATGGATCACAAGACAAGGTGACTGTAACCGTTAAGGTTTCAGAAAACCCAACTCAAGCAGATACCAACGAACCAACTCCAGCAGATCAAACAGTTAAAGTTGGAGAAACCCCATCTGCAGAGAAATCCATCGGTAATGTTTCAGAGCTTCCAGAAGGAACTAAGTTTGAGTTCGAAACACCAGTGGATATCACAACAGCAGGTGACAAACCAGCTGTAGTGGTCGTTACTTACCCAGATAAATCTCAAGATCAAGTAAACGTAACTGTTAAGGTTGAAAACCTAGATGCTGATAAGTATACGCCTGAAGTGGAGACTGAATTTGTTATTCGGGGTTCTGAGTACGATCTCACAGATAATCTAAAACCAATTTCTGATGATACAGGAAATCAAGTTGCGATAAAAGTCGAAGACGTTACACCAAAAGGTGTCGTTGATACTACAAAACCAGGAAACTATACAGGAAAGGTTAAAGTAACTTATCCTGATGGAAGTTCCGAAATCGTTGATGTTCCTGTCGTTGTTGTCGATCAAGAAAAAGATCCAAGTGACGCAGACAAGTACGAACCAACAGCGAAACCTGAAGAAGTAGCAAAAGGTGGCACAGTTGATTTAACAGATAACGTTGATCCAATCACAGATGAGAATGGAAACCCAGTAAATGTTGTCGTTAAAGATG
>NZ_JADPMS010000007.1:0-57022 GCF_015686645.1 Streptococcus sp. NLN76
ATTTACCCTCTTTTTTCTAGTTAGTTTCTGAAAGATACTAACTAGAAAAAGGAGGCCAGGCAACCACGGGGCGCCTAGAACGCACAAAATTCTATCAAAAACTGTCCAAGATATTGACTGAAATCCATTCCATCACCTACTCCTACAATCAAATTCAATCCTGCAATAATAAAGATAAACAAACAAGCTCTATAGTTTTTGTTACGAAAACGCTTAAATGCAATGCTTAAAACTAGGTAGACTACATAGAGAACCAGTAAGCAAGATTGTATATCACCTCTACTCATAAGCTCTCCTTCCTTCTTTTTTAGTATCTTGAACGATTTGGATCATATGCAATTAATCCATCAACTTTAGCCATTATAATGAACTGAAAAGAGTTCAAGTCTTAAAATACTAATTTGAATACGTTCCACTAAAAATATAATTTCTCACCCAAAAATCCAATCAACAATAATTGATGATAATAGAGACAGAAGGGGAATCAGCCCAGCAATAACTAGTTTATGCTCTTTTTTCTTCATACCATACAATATTATCAGCAAGCTGGGCAAGATTAGTATTAAGAAAAGCAGATTTTTATAGTCCACCTATAATCACCTTTCCTCCACCCACAACACAGCCAACTCCAGCTGCAAGACCTCCTGAAAATGCGCCACCAATGATTGCACCTCCAACACAGTGTCCCAGAACAGAGCCCCAGTTAATGTCACCTCCCTTTACATCGGATAAAGTAATATCTGACAAAGGCTTAAAGGCTTTATAAATATTCATAAAAACTATCCCTTTCAATTAACTAATTTCCTAGTATTCCTCCCATACATGCAAAACCACCAGCAATCGCTCCTACATGAGCACCCACAAATGCACCTGGAATAGCACCAATACCCCCTGCAGGAGCACCCCATAAGGCACCACTACCTGCACCAGACAGAACAAATCCTCCCATATCTCTCAGGCAATCATTACCAGAATATCCCCCAGTAACAGCTGCAATATCATATATGCTCATAATTTTAAATTGATTTTGAATTGAGTTATCCATATAATAACCCCTCCTATTTCTTTTAAAATATTCCATTGGCATGGTCAACAGAAGTTATACTCCTTAGATTACACGTAAATGATCCTAAATTTCTTTTTCTAGTATATATTAATGGTTGAAAAGACCGAAAACTAACCCACTACCGAAACGAATTCCAAGATCAATTACTCCACCGCTTATCCTTCCAACACCTCCTGCAACTCTCAGAAGTCCCTCTTCAGAAATTTCTACAGAATTACTATTTTTAATAACTTCAAATTCAATCATAGTGCTAACCTCATTTCCACATAATCAGTTTTACTTAGTATAATTTCAAAACCAACTTGCAATCGCCTCGCCAGTCAAACGCCCTACATAAAACATTCCCTCCATAAGTCCAGGTAGTAATATCAATACAAAAATGCCTTCAGTTATGGATTTCACCTTAATATTGTTAGCTCCATTTTTAACCTCAAAAATAATTTTATCCATGTATAGACACCTCGCAATCCTTAATTTTTCCCTGTTGCAACCTGACACCATAACTATATCATTTTTTTAAATTGGACTTTCTCCATTTCCTGAACAGTCATTGAAACTTCCTGAACGGTAAAAATATCTCGTTATTCTCTTCAAAACTCTTTTTTAACTTCAGAAATGACCGTTCAGGAAGTTTGAGCTACCGTTTAGGAAATTATCCTAAATCGAACGCTTTTTATGTTATCTTATATCTATAACAAATCGAGGAATTTTAGCCATAATTTAAGGGAGTGATTTGCTTGAAACAATTTCACAAAACTTTTGTAGCTCAAATAGACGCTAGAGATTGCGGTGTTGCTGTTTTAGCTTCAATTGCAAAATTCTATGATTCCGACTACTCTATCGCTCATCTAAGAGATCTAGCTAAAACAAATAAAGATGGAACTACAGCACTCGGAATTGTTACTGCTGCAGAAACCATAGGTTTCGAGACACAAGCTGTAAAAGCAGATATGAGTTTGTTCGATTTAGAAGATACCCCCTATCCTTTCATAGCTCATGTCGTAAAAAATGGAACCCTTCTTCATTACTATGTGATTTACGGGATTAGTAACGGAGATATTATAATCGGTGATCCGGATCCGACTGTCAAGATTACCAAAAAATCAAAGTCCGACTTTGCAAAAGAATGGACTGGAGTCTCTATCTTCTTAAAACCAGGCACAAACTATCAGCCTCACAAGGATGAAAAAAAGGGACTTCAGCAATTACTCCCTCTTATCTATAAACAAAAAAGAATCGTGTTCGGGGCTATCTTAACCAGTATTCTAGTAACCATGATTAATATTGGCGGTTCTTACTACCTGCAATTCATACTAGATCAACTTATTCCGCAGCAAAATATCTCAACTCTTAGCATGATTACAATCGGACTCTCACTATCCTACTTATTACAACAAATATTCCTTTTTTCACGGGAATACCTACTGACCCACTTAAATCAAAAACTAAGTAGAGATATCATTCTAAATTACATCCGGCATGTTTTAAAGCTCCCAATGTCCTTTTTTGAAACGAGACAGTCAGGTGACATTATTTCTCGATTTACAGATGCAAACTCAATTATTGATGCATTAGCCTCCTCAGTGATGTCCCTCTTTTTAGATGTTACAATGCTATTCTTAATTGGTGGAGCTCTTATTTATCAAAATCTGCAACTGTTTCTGATTTCCATGCTTGCTATCCCAATTTATACCATCATCATTGTTTTCTTTGTAAAGCCCTTTGAGAAAATGAATTTAGAAGTGATGCAAAGCAACTCTGAAGTCAGTTCAAGTATTATCGAAAGTTTAACAGGGATTGAAACGATAAAAGCATTAACCAATGAAGAGGGGCGACTCAAAAAAATTGAAACTGACTTTGAAACCTATTTAAGTAAATCATTACGATTGAGTAAATTCTCTATAACACAGGATGTTTTAAAACAAGGAACACAATTATTATTTAGTGTCCTTATTCTTTGGGTAGGAGCTCAATTTGTGATTGATTCCAAAATTACCATAGGTCAACTCATTACTTTTAATACTTTATTAGGGTACTTTACGTCACCTTTAGAAAACGTCATTCGATTACAAACAAAACTACAAACAGCTCAAGTCGCCAATAATCGATTGAACGAAGTTTATCAAGTAAAACCTGAGTTCACGTCATATCCATCTTATATCCCTGGTTCACTTAATGGAAATATTAAAATTGAAAACTTATCTTTCAGATATGGTTTCGGCGCTGATACCTTAACCGATATTCATTTAGAAATCCAAAGAGGAGATAAGATAAGCTTAGTTGGAGTTAGTGGTTCTGGAAAAACAACACTTGCCAAAATGTTAGTTGGTTTTTTTACCCCCTATAACGGAAACATCTACATGAACGAGCATCCGTTAAATCAAATAGATAAGAAAATTCTACGCCAGCATATTCACTATGTTCCGCAGCAAGCTTTTCTATTTAACGGAACCATTTTGGATAATTTACTTTCAGGTATCGAAACAGATGTAAATGAAACAGAGATCATTGATGCTTGTAAGTTGGCTGAAATCCATCAGGATATTTTGAAAATGCCAATGGCTTATCAAACAGAATTGACCGATCATAGTGGATTATCCGGAGGCCAAAAACAAAGAATTGCGATTGCCAGAGCATTATTAACCAAAGCTCCTGTACTCATTCTCGATGAAGCAACAAATGGACTGGATATCTTAACAGAGAAAAAAGTTCTGGATAATCTTTTATCGTTACAAGATAAAACGATCATTTTCGTAGCTCATCGACTCACAGTTTCAGAGAGAACACCAAAAATTGTTGTCTTAGAAAATGGAAAGATTGTCGAGTCTGGATCTCATTGGAACTTAATGCAGCTTAAGGGCTACTATTATGAGTTATTCAATAAGTAATCCGAATTAAAATAATAATTTTCGAGGAGGACACAAAATGTCAAACTTAGTTTCAAATCCAAAAATTCAAAATTTAAAAAAATCAGAATTAAAATTAATTAATGGCGGAGACTGGCCTTCTTCATTCTATAATTTATTTAAATCACAAGGAAAGAGATACACTCTCGGTAAACAAAAATAAAAACTAGAAGCTCAGTTCAAGCTGGGCTTCTAGTTTTTATTTAAAAGATATTTAAAATTTGGGTAAATCGATAGTCTTTGCTCTGGGTTTCGATTGCTACATTTGGATATTTTTCAATCATTTTAAGAAGGTTGTAAAGACCGATACCTCTTTCTTCACCTTTTGTCGAATAGCCAAAATCAAAAATTGATTTCAAATCTTTCGCTTCTTCTTCAATTGAATTTTCAACAATCAAAACATGACTATTTTCTTTTTCAAAAAAGGCAATGGAGATTTCTGATACAGACTCATCAATGGCATTGTCAACCAAGACTGAAACTGCTGTAATCAAATCTACCAATTTCATCCTCTTAGGTTGAATCGGAGCTGGAATTTCCAAATGCATCTCCAATCCCTTATCACTCGCCTCTGAAAATTTTGCAGCAAGCAGACTTTTAAGAGCAGGCTCCTGAATATTGACCAAACGTCCAAAATCAAAATGAGAATCTCGCATCCGTTCCTCAGTATCCTTTAAAACCGAATGATAGACCTCCTCAATCTGATCAAGATCCCCAGCCTCTATCCCCATTTTTAGGGTAGTCAGAAGATTTGTGTAATCATGTCGGAACCCTCTAACTTCACGATACAACTCCTCCATATGAAGGCTGTAGTTTTCTAAATTTCGTTGATGTAAATCCTGTTGAAAACTCAGTTCTGCTTGTAGTTTTACTTTTAAATGCGAATCTAATTGTTTGATCATCCCCATAAAGAGAATGAGATAGATAATGATGATTAACTTTCTCAGTTCAAAGGTATTAAAAATTTTTTCATACTGAAGATAAGATAAACTTTGCATTATTAGAAAGTATAATCCCATAGCCCAGTTTAAAAAAACTATGATTATTCTGTCATCAGATTCTAGCTTTCTTTCATTTAAAATTCGAAAATCATAATCTAACCACTGAATAAACAATATGACTATTAATGCAGATAAGACCTGTATCAGAGTAAAGATTAAATCATCTCCTATTACACCATCGGCAATTCCAAAAAAGGGAAGTATGAAGAATGCGACAGACCTATAAAAAATATTATGAAGGGTAACGGGTAATAAACCATAAAAAATGATAAGATTTTTTTGACTATTTCGAAATAAATAATAAGAGAACAATAAATAGAACAAGGGTTCATCAATGAATAAAAAATACCCAGATAAACTGTCGATAAGGAGAGACAAGATTAGCATCACCATAAGCTTTAAAAAAAATCCCCTCAAAACCAACTGTAATGTAGGCTTAATTTTATTGATTTTTAACATCATGTATACAGAAAGCACATGAGGAAACATCATTAAAATCAAAGATAAACTAACTGTAATCAAGTGTCCTGAAATATTAGTCAACAGCACCCCTCCTCATTCTTCTTTCTCCACCTTAGCCAAAGTCTCCTTCATCTTCGTTCTTGCAATAAAACAAGTCAAATTGTTAGGAAAATGAGCTATCCTTTCCTTTTTGTCTATTTTTACTACATTCTTAGGATTTAGAGCATAGGACCGATGGCATTTATGTAGTCGAGGTTCCTGTTTCAATACTTCATTCATGCTAGTGAAAAACTCGATTCTCTCCGTTTTTGTGTAGAGAACGACATGATGAGAAATTGAAGAAGTTTCCAAAAAATAAACATCCTCAAAAGGAATTTGGAATTGTTGATATTTGGACTTAAAATTAAAAGCAGTATCTGCAACAGTTTGCCGATCTTGTTTGTGAGCATAGAGCACTGCAGCTTCAACACGCGCTTCAAAATCTCCCTTATCTAAGGATTTGTCAATATAATCCAAGGCAGATAACTGATATCGAAACGTCAGGGGCATAAACTCCGAATGCGTTGTTACAAAAACAATCAGCGCTTGAGAATCCTGTTGACGAATTTTATTCGCAACATCCATTCCTTTTAAAGGATCTCCTTTAATTTCGATATCTAAGAAAAAAAGTTGGTGACTCCCTTTTTCCCGAATAGCTTGTAGAAGCAAATCTGTCTTAGAATATACCTCTAGCCGTTTAACTGGTAAAGCATGTTTTTCCTGCAATTGATAAAGGAGATTTTCCATCCGCCCTTGTTGTTGGTAATCATCTTCTAAGATAAAAATATTCATATGGGAAGACCTCCTCTAATCATAATTTTTATATCAGACAAATAATATCATAATAATCTCGTTTTCACAAACAACCTTGTTACATCTCAAAAACCTCTGGATTGAGATACATCCAGAGGTTTTCCTAACCTAATTTATGAATTTTTGTCAATTAATCTTGTTTTTCCAGGATAAAGGGAGTTATCAAATAGTGTACACAAACAACAAATCACAAAGCCTATGATAAAACATTTAAATTCCATTCCCTAGGTCTCCTTCAAATCTTTTTTACTCCAAAAATCTCGACCACTTTAAACAAGTTTAAGTAATCACCATTTGCCTAAAAGTTTTTTTCGCTTAAAAGTGGGGCTAAGGGAAAAAATAGAGCCGATTGTATAGACCATGATGAGTAGACTTAAAAATATAAATCGAAGTTCGATAGACATCGTCTTCATTTGTATGATAAGAAGAAAAACAATTAAAACCGGAATAACAATAGTATATTTAATATAATTCATTAAATTCTGAAATACCTGTTTTAAAGGAAGAACAACACTTGAAGTTCTACTTACCATAATCATAGCTAATAGTTGATATGAAAAATTAAGTAAAGCTAAAAGAGCAATCTTAGTAAGTGAAAAACCAACTGAAATCCCCAGTAGATATAGTAAAAGCATGGAAATGCATTCGATGATTGAAAACCGAATAATATTTTTCATAATATCTCCTTTTAGTCTAATTCAATAACACATTAACTAGCCTCTAATCAATATACTATATATTGAAGGATTCTCAGATTTATTTTCGTTCTTACCGTAGTTGAATTAAGTCTATTTGATTTTTTGGAATCCAATGCGTATAGAATTAACGTCTGCTATCTCGGAATCGATCTTTTAAAAATTGATATTTAGAACAGAGTTTTACATATACATAAATATTCAAATATACGATAAAGATAAAAAGAGATATACTTCCAAAAATTTTAGCCAGAATTTCATTAACTGAAATCAATGCATTAGAAATACTTAGAACGAGAAGAGCTGTCGGAACCACAGAATTCCCGATTTCTAGGAATTTAGCAAGATAATGAAAAATTCTTTAACGAAAGCCATCCCGGCTAGATTTGTTAGATTCCCTCCATCAAAAGAAATGGATAGGTTAGAATTGAATTGGTGTGAATAATTTGATAACCTTGTCAGGTGGTTTCCTGCTTTCTTTTTGTTTGAACACTTATATGATTGATAGCTGGGAAACTCAATTTTATCTAGATTAAAACTTCACCCAATGGGTGAAAAAAACAAACCGAGCAGAGCCTTTATTTAATAAATGTCTTGCTCGGTTTTTATCCTTAGCTATGAATAATTTAGGTTAAAAGCATCGGAACTCACTTCGCTTATCTACAACTAGCTATTAAACATTTCACTAATGCTTCTGTTTGAAAAGGAATATTAAAAAGAACACATAACTAAGGATGAGAAATATTTTTTGGGAATTACTAATATATAGTAATAAAAACACATTTATCGTGGATAACTCAGATATATCTAATTTGTATTGACTTTTATACCATCGATAAAATAAAAGTCCTTGACAATAAAAGATTAGTGCTGAAAGAAAATAAACTTCAAACATCATTTTAAGAACTAGCAGTGTATGCAAGATATCCACATATTCCTGCTCCACCAACTCCTCCTATGACTCCACCCCAGAAACCACCTACACTTGCCCCCAGTTTAATACCAGGTTTAATACAGCCCATACCTGCAACAACTGCTGCACCAGCTGCATTTCCTCCATATATAGTTATTAAGTCACAATTTTCGATTTTTATAAGTTTTACCATCTTAGAATCCTCCTGTCGCTCCTGTTACACCAGCCCACAAGCTGACACCAAATTTGGCTCCAATATATCCACATGCCGGCCCCCAAACTGCACCTACACCTGTAGCAGAACAAGCAGCTACGCCTAGTCCCCATCCTGTAATTGCTGCACCTCCACCTTCCAATACATTAGTCTGCCAATTATTCACTCCTCCATAAATTTGACTCAAATTCACTTGGTTGATCTTAGTATAGTTACTTACATTTTGTGCCATCATGATCTTTCTCCTTCTTTAATTTTTTATCCGTTGCAACTTGACACTATTAGTATACCGTATAAACCTCCCACTCCTCCCCCATTTCCCAAACGGTCATTGAAACGTCCTGAATGGTCAAAAAAGAGGGTTTTCACCCTCTCACTATTATTCTTTTATTTCTCATTTCTTAGCGGTTTCTTTTAGCTGCTTGCTGGCGACGTCGTCTCCAAACCATTTATCAGATATTTCTTGGAATTGGCCGTTTTGATAGAGTTGGACCATTCCTTGGTTGAGGTGTTCTTGGAGGGTTTTATCGGTTTTGCGGATGCCAACTGCGAAGGCTTCTTCTGGGAATCCGACGGGGAAGACGTTGTAGACTTCGAGGACTCCTTTTTGGGTTAGGTAGTAGTTGGCGTAGACGCGGTCGATCAAGAGGCCGTCGATGCGGTCGTTCTCCAAGTCAATCAAGGCTTCGTTGAAGCTCTGATATTGGGTTGCTCGGTTGTTTTTGACATACTGCTTGAGCAGGTCTGGAAATTCCTCAAATTTGAGGTAGCCAGAGGAACCTGCTTGGGCTCCGAGGACTTTGTCCTTCATGGCTTCGGGTGTCTGGATACCGGATGCTTTTTTGGTCACCAGTACTTGTTCGTTGGCCATGTAAGGGAGGCTGAAGTTTACTTTTTCTGCCCGTTCTTCGGTTTGGGTGTAGCCGTTCCAGATAAGGTCAATGGTACCGTTGTTGAGTTCGGTTTCTTTCATGTCCCAGTCAATGGGTTGCCAATTGACTTTAAGGCCTTGGTTTTCAAATATACGGTTGGCCAGGTCAATATCAAAACCGACATTGTCTCCATTTTTCTCTTGGAAGCCCATGGGTACGAAGGTGTTATCAAAGCCGATGGTCAGCTCTCCTCGTTCCTTGTAGGTTTCCCAGGCATCTGTTTTAGGGTCGGTCACCCGGCTACTACAAGCCGTCAAAAGCAGTAAGGGAAGTAGGATTAGGAATCCGATGATACGTTTCATTGGCGAACCTCCTATTGGGGAATCACTTCGAGAATTTCGTCTGCAATGTTTTGAGCAAATTGCATATCGTGAGTGACGACAATTTGAGTCATTCCCATTTCCCGGTTTTGGATGAGCAGTTTTTCAACTTCTAGACGGAGTCCTGGGTCCAGGGCACTAGTTGGTTCATCGTAACCGATGATTTCAGGCTCAATCATCATGGCACGCGCCAAGGCCACCCGTTGTTTTTGTCCACCAGAGAGGGCATGTGGATAGTGGTCTGCGTGTTCTTCCAGACCAAGGCGCTCAAGAAGTTGCCGAGCTTTTTGCTCGGCCTGAGCTGGATCCATGTTCATGGTTTTTACCGGAGACAGGGTCAAGTTGGTGAGGACGGTCATGTGTGGGAAAAGTTGGAAGTCCTGGAATACAAAGCCCAAGAGGTTCATACTCGCCAGCTCACTGGCTGAGATTTCCTTCCCATTGTAGAGCACCTGTCCGCTATCAATAGTTTCTAGTCCTGCCAACATCCGCAAGAGGGTGGTTTTACCTCCTCCTGACTGACCTACGATGGCTAGGATTTTCTTCTCCGGTACATTCAAGTTAAAATCTTTGAGGATTTGCCGCTCCCCGAAACGTTTATTAATATTTTTTAATTCTAGCATGCAGCCTCCTTAGCGATCATAGGCATATTTTTGTTCAACTTTTCGAGAAACAAGGGTCACCACCCCAATCATAATGAGGTAAATGGCTCCAGCAACGAACATTGGGGCCAAGCTGGCATCGCGATTGGCTGCGGTGCGGCTGACCAAGATAAGGTCCGTAACGCCCAAGGCATAAACCAAAGAGGTATCCTTGACCAAGGCCATAATCTCATTGAAAACACTTGGCAGAACAATCTTGGTTACTTGGGGAAGAATGATGTACTGGATTGTCTGAAGGGGGCTGAACTTAAGAACCTTGGCAGCTTCATATTGCCCTTGAGGAATGGAATCAATTCCCCCACGGAAAATCTCTGCAAAATAAGCTGCGTAGTTGAGGGTGAAGGCGATAATCGCTGCTGGCATGCGGTCAATTCGAATGCCGATACTTGGTAAAATATAGTAAACAAAGATCAATTGCAACAGCAAAGGGGTTCCCCGCATCACCCAAATGTAAATGGATAGCAACCAACGGAGGGGCTTGGAATCCACTTGCATGATAAAGGCCACTAAAATCCCTAAGGGAATGGACAAAATCAAGACTAAACTAAAAACTTGCAGGGTGACAGTTGCACCCTGCAACAAACTAGGTAAAATTTCTAAAACGTATGCCATTTATTACTCCACATCTATAAAACCGAAACGCCCCAAGGGGGTCAAACGAAAGCTAATCACGCCTTTAATTTGTTCTTTTTGAATCAGGCCAAATTCACGACTGTCATCATGGTTGAGGCGATTGTCATTTAAAATTAAAAACTCCTCTTGCCCAATAACATCTTGATTGGACTGGGTCAAGGACTCAATGGTGAAATCTTCTGTAAATAGATTTCCAGTGTTACTCGTTTTTCCTTGATAGGTGTTTTTCATACTACGAATATAGGGCTCATCCTTGACCTCATGGTTGATATATAGAACATCATCCATATAGACTGCTCTTTCACCATCTTGAGCGATGACACGTCCAACATATTCTTTTTGATCAACTTCGTATAAGACGATACTTTCATTGGGGATTTCATTTTGGTTAAACGCCAATACATAATCAGCTGCTTCCAAACCCTTCTGGACATCTTTTTCACTCACGTGATGGGGGGTAAACCAAAATAGACGAAGGAGTACAAAGACCACCGCCATTAAACAGACAATAAAAATATTCCGAAATAAATCTCTTCTGACCATGTCTTCTCCTTTTTACTTTCGCCTATTATATCACGAAAGAAGGGAGAAAAAAAGGAGGTCTTTTCAGAAACCTCCTCTTTTTTCAGGAAATAAGCACTTTCTTATTCGGAATTAACGAACTTTTATTGTCAATTACCCAATAATTTCCTCATTTTTGTTTGCGTTTCCCAAATCCTGCTGGCAGTAAAGCAAGGAGCCCCAAACCGAAGCTCATCCAGATAGAGTCTTTGGTGCCAGTATTTGGAAGAGTCGCTTCCGAAGACGGACTTTGAGCTGCAAGCAAGTTTGATTCTTGAACTTTTGAAGCCCAGCTTGGTTGATTAGCTAGAACTTGAGATTCTTGACTATCTAGACTCCTATTGGGTTTTGTTGGAGTCAGTGGTTGAACCGAAGTTGCAGGCTGATTAGGGCTAGCCGGATTAGTTGGTTGACTAGGCTGTTCTGGTTTTGTGGGGTGTTCCGGTTGAACCGGTTGCTCTGGTTCCGCAAGCGGTCTGTATTGGTAGCGGAATTCACCAAATCCTTCGACTGTCTCTGAAATTCCCACAAAAGAAATGGCCGGATTGCTCGCTAAATGTTCTTTAGCTTTCAAGGAAGTCAAGAAACGAAGATCTAAATCCTTAATGGTATCCGCAAAGCTCCAGTTATGATTTGGACGAGCATCAATCGTTTTTTCAGACACAATGTAATCAATCAAAGCTTGACGATTTTGCAAGTTGAGCAGGCGGCTTTCTTGGGCATCTTTCACTCCTGGGAAAGGACCGCTTGCTCGGTAGTTATTGGTAACAACCATGAAGATTTGGTCATCTATCACTTCTTTTCCTTGGTAGCGAAGGTTGCGAACCCGGCTAGCAGTTGGATTGACCAATTCCGCACCAATAGAATATTTATTGGGTTGGGTAATATCCAATTCGTAAGTAACACCGTCAATTACATCAAAGTTATAGGTTCTAAAGGAGGTGTTAATCATATTTTGTGGTTCTTTTTTTGTCGGATCAACTTGATTAAATTGACCAGCCGCCATTTCCAACCACTCCTTCAGCTGAGCACCATTAATTTTAAGCAAGGCCACAACATTGTCATAAACATATAGATCCGCCACGTTTTTAATGGCTAAAGGCCCTGCCTTAATATCGGTATAGGAGTTAGGATCGTTACGTGCCCCAGCTTTAAAAGGTGCCGCTGCTGAAAGCAAGGGCAGGTTAGCCTCTTCTGTCCCCGCAAGAACCAGTTTGGCATACCAGAGCTGGGCCTGATTCACAATTTGAACAGAAGGATCATCCTGAACGAGGGAGAAGTAAGAATGGATAGGACTTGGAGTTTGTCCAACTTCTTGACGGACATAGCGAATGGTGGCTTCGTGTACTTCTTTGGCCAAATTCAAGACCCGTTCGTCTGCCTTGCTAGATTTGGTATCAATTTTACGAAGGACTGACCCAGACTCCTCAACCCGCCAAGCACCATTGGTGTAGTGCAATTTCAAGTCCATGATTCCCAAGTGATCCCCGTATTTACCCGCCATGGTTACTGGGATCCCATTGATTTTACCATTGGTATCATCTACACCCTTAATTTTTGAGTAGAACCCTGTCCCAGTTCCAGATGGGAAATTAGCGTGTGAATGCCCGGTCGCAACGGCATCCACTCCAGGAATACCTGCAAGTTGGTAGCCAATGTTCTCTTCCCCAACAAGATAGGTATCATCTCCGATACCAGAGTGAGACATGACCACAACCACATCCGCCCCAGCCTTCCGCATTTGTGGAACCAGATCAGTTACAGCTTGAACAGCATCCAGAGCAATCACTTTTCCTTCTAAGTGAGCACGATCCCAGTTCATGATTTGAGGTGGCACAATTCCTGTAAGGCCCACATGAACTGTTACCAACTGTCCTTCAGAATCTTTGAAAGTTTTAGGAACAATCACATAAGGGGTAAAGAGATGCTCCTTGGTTTGAGCGTCCAACACATTGGCATTCAAAAGCGGAACTTTGGAAGAGGCTACCACCCGACGTAGGTAGTCAAGTCCATAGTTAAATTCATGGTTCCCCAAAGCGGCTCCATCATAATTCAATTCCTTAAAGGCCGCAAACATGGGATGTTCTTCACCTTCTTTAACCGGATCCACAACAGCCTTGTAGGTTCCAAGAGGTGTTCCTTGTATCGTATCCCCACTATCAACGATAACTACATTGGAATTTTCTGCAATCGCTTCTTCCATCAAAACAGCTGTCTTAGCCAAGCCAAGTGTCTCAACCTGCATATCTTGGTAGTAATCATAGTTCACCAAGTTAGTATGAAGGTCGGTCGTTGCTAGAATTCGCATATCCACTCGTTGACCTTCGACAGGTGGTTTGACTGGTTCTTCCTGAACAGGATTGGACAAGACTGTAGCCTCAGGGGCTTTCTCCTCAATTGCCAATCCACCATTATCCTGCCCTTGAGCTGCTTCCGCAGGGGCTTGCAAGAGTGGATCGGGAGTCACAGGCATCTCCGCTTGCGGTAAGGCTGGATTAGCCATTTCTTGCCCTACTGTAGATTGGGGATTCGTTGCTTGATCCGCTTGAACCTCTTCCGCAACTGCCACTGCTGCTGCCAGGCTTAACAGCATCGCAGACTTTTTCAAATATGAATGAACCATGATAACCTCCTAAAACTGTTCGATTCTTGAATATTATAAACAATATAGCGTCACAATTCAAGAATTTACCAGTAATCTCCGAACATTTTAGACAATCACTTCTCAAACGTTCCTTTTATATATGTTGTTGTTTATTACAGTTTGGAAATCAAAAAGTCTACAATCTAGTATTTTTTACACACTTGATTGTAGACTTTTGTTTCAGTTCCATTAATGAGTAACAACGGCTGTTCCTGAACAAGTTACCATCATCATTCCATTGTCGGCACCCAGGATTTCATAATCCATTTTCATACCGATGATGGCATTGGCACCAATTTGCGCTGCTCGTTCTTTCATTTCCTCAATAGCCTCTTCCCGGGCAGACTTGAGCTCATCTTCATACCCTTTAGAACGACCACCGAAGACATTTCGCAATCCTGCACCAATATCTTTAAACATATTGACACCTGTAATCACTTCCCCAAAGACGATTCCTTTGTATTCCTGAACCGTTTTTCCTTCAATAGCATTGGTTGTTGTAACGATCATCGTTTTCTCCTTTATTAATGACGTTAGTGAGGAACTTCACTAATTTCCCGAATAAAAACACATAAACCATTTTCTGACTGAAAATTTGAAATTTCTCTAAAGCCAAAATCTTGATAAAAATTACGTAAAACAGTGATGTTCTCACATTCTAGCCACACATATTTTGCTTTTATTAGTCTTGAAGCAGCTAAAACATAATCATAGGCTAATGCCAGTAACTCTCGACCTTTTAGCACATATTGTGCTCTTTCAGTTTCTCTAGAATAATTTTTACCTATTTGCCCAATTAGATAGCTATTAATTGGGAATTTCTCTCCGATTAGACGACCATATTTGCTAAATCGTTTTCTCTGAGTCCTACTTAAACTTTCAAAATCCACCCTACTTATTGTTAGAGGTTTATTCGCGAGTGAAAAATAACCTAATAAAATGCTGGACTCCTTTTCAAAAACTAAATAGGTTGATGCCGTCGCAGTTTTTTGAAAGATGATAGCTTTTCGATGCAAAAACTCTTCAACTTCATGTGTTTGATCTGCAATATGGATACTTTTAAAAGTATTCAAAATTTCCTGAATAGTCTCACCCCTAAGATTTTCCAAAAGATCTTCTAATGAAACAATTCTAATTCCCAATATAGCTAACCTTTCTTAAACATCTCTTTTATCGTTTTAGGATTCGTAACTACTTCAACATTTGTTGGACCTTGAAATTTTATATCTGATTTTGCAGAGAGTGCTGTTAATAAGCTATCTGCCGAATCTCGAGTAAAAATTAAATCAGTTGTAAAACTCTTTGTAGCCATTAAAACTCCCCTTCAATCTTATAATTAACATTATTATCCCAAAGTATTTTATTTCTTTCAAGTATAAACCTTATACTAAGGAATAAAATTTCCTCAATCCAAAATAAATTGTAGACTTAAAAGCACTAAAATTTTGTAAGTCAAAACCTTAGATGATTATTTTTAAAGTTCAAATATTTAAAGGAAATACTTTGGAATTACTATCTAGACAGCACGTTCAAAAAAATCCCTTAGACCTAGGTTTATAACCTATTTCCAAGGGATTTAGAAAATTTAAATCGATATTAACGTACAGTACGGATACGCATGGTGTTAGTTCCACCTGTTCCGACTGGAACACCTGCAACGATGATGATATTGTCGCCTGATTCAACAAGACCTGTTGAAAGGGCAACTTTTTCAGCAATTTCAAACATATCGTCTGTAGAAGCTGGTTTTTCAGTAACCACTGGGATAACACCCCAGTTCAAAGTCAAGGAACGTTGTGTCAACTCATCAAAAGTAACAGCCAAGATGTCAGCATCTGGACGGTATTTAGAAATCAAACGAGCTGTGTTACCTGATTCAGTAAGAGCAACAACCAATTTGATGTCCATTGAGTTGGTTGCATCTTTAACGGCTGAAGCCACAACTTCAGTCTTAGAAGTACGGCTGAAATTTACAGTTGACAAACGACCATACTCGTTCAAGAGAGTTTGAGCGTTTTTATCAATTGTTGCCATAGCTGTTACAGACTCAAGTGGGTATTTACCGTTTGCAGACTCACCTGAAAGCATTGTTGCGTCAGTACCATCGATAACCGCGTTGAAGACGTCAGATACTTCTGAACGAGTTGCACGTGGTTTTTCAGTCATGGTTTCCAACATGTTTGTAGCAGTGATAACCACTTTACCAGCAGCGTTCACTTTAGTGATGATCATTTTTTGGTAAACTGGAACCATTTCGAATGGTACTTCGATACCCATGTCACCACGAGCGATCATGATACCGTCTGCTGCTTCGATGATTTCATCAAGGTTATCGATACCTTGTTGGTTTTCGATTTTAGCAAACAACTTCACATGGCTGTTTCCAGTTTCTTCACAGATTGCGCGAACTTCGTTCACGTCTTTAGCTGTACGAACGAAAGAAATAGCGATGAAGTTAATTCCTTGTTCAAGACCAAAACGGATGTCTGCGTTATCACGGTCTGCTAGGGCAGGGAAAGGAATCTTGGTATTAGGGATGTTTACACCTTTTTGTTTAGCGATGATACCATCGTTTTCAACTTCAACTTCAAATTCACGAGTAGCGTCATCTTTACCAACAACGCGAAGTCCCAATTTACCATCATCAACCAAGACTTGGCGACCAACTTCAACGTCATCGTAAATGTCCAAACCACCAGCAACGTTCAAGGCAATCACTTCACGAGTAGATTGGATTCCTTGTTTTGTTGCAACACGGATTTTTTCACCTGTTACGTATGAATATTCTTTAGCATCGCCTTCGAACAATTCAGTACGAATTTCAGGACCTTTGGTATCCAAAAGGAAACCAACACGTTGGCCAGCGATTTCTTCGGCACGTTTAACAGTTGCCATACGCTCACCTTGCTCTTGGTGGTCACCGTGTGAGAAGTTGAAACGGAAAGTGTTTGCTCCAGCTTCGATCAATTTCGCAATGTTTTGTGCAGATGCTTCAACGTCAAGTTTTTCACCCCAGTAGCCATCTTCACCAAAACGTTTTCCACCACGGATTTCAACCGCTGGTCCTAAGGTTGCAACAATTTTAACACGTTTGTTCATTTTATCTGTGAACTCCTTTTTATTTTATAAAGCTAATATCTTAGAAAGTCGCCAAATGACGGTTCAATTCTGCCAACTCAAGGTCAGCTTTGTGTGGATTATTAACAATGATTTTTCCATCTGCAGCAAGACTGAAGAGGGCTCCTTCTTCTGCAGTCCCAAGGATTGGACTTTCAACCATTTGTTCATTGCGGATACCAACCGCAAGCCCACCACGGCCTTCTTTCAGAAGTTTCACCGCGTGTGCTCCCATACGAGAAGCTAAGACACGGTCACGCGCAGTTGGAGCACCACCCCGTTGAATGTGTCCCAATTCAGTCACACGAAGGTCGCGAAGGTCTTTCTCATCAGCTGCTTCACGCAATTTAGCACCAAACTCATCCGCTGACATCACACCTTCAGCAAGGATGATGATGTTGTGCTTCTTACCACTTTCGTAGCTTTCTTTGATCGTTGCTGCGACAGTCTTCATATCAAAATCTTCTTCTGGAATAACGATGTTGTCCGCACCAGAAGCGATACCAGCCCAAAGCGCGATATCTCCGGCATTACGCCCCATAACCTCAACAACAAAGGTACGACGGTGACTTGCTGAAGTATCACGGATTTTATCAATCGCATCCATGGCAGTTGTAACAGCGGTGTCAAATCCAATGGTGAAGTCTGTGCCAACGATATCGTTATCGATTGTTCCAGGTACACCAACAGCTGGGAAGCCATGTTCTGTCAAACGCATGGCACCGTGATAGGAACCGTCACCACCGATAACAACAACTCCTTCAATTCCATGAGCTTTCAATTGCTCAATTCCTTTTAGTTGCCCTTCAACCTGAGCAAATTCTGGGTAACGAGCTGATCCTAGGAAGGTACCACCACGACCAACAATGTTTCCTACAGAAGCTGCATCCAATTCGATGAATTTTCCAGCAACCATTCCAGCATAACCTTCCTGGATACCGTAAACTTCCATTCCTTCAGAGATTGCTTGACGAACCACTGCACGAATAGCAGCATTCATACCAGGGGCGTCACCACCACTGGTCAAAACAGCAATACGTTTCATTCTGCTTGAGCTCCTTCTCATATATTTACATTCGTAAGCATTATAGCACAGGGAACTTTAAAATTCTAGCGTTTTTCTAGAAAAACCGTTTTCAGAGCATAGGGAGCGAGGGCATTTACCAGTTGATCTGATTTGGAAACGCCTCCTTCTAATTGCAAGGTTTCCTTCCCTTGCTGATAACGTAAAATAACCGGTATGGGACCTGGATGTACCTTCAAAATTTGGGCAACTTCTTGATCCAGCTCATGATCTTGGAGTAGGATCCAGAATTGCTCCTTGGTCAGCATTTCAGCCTGATTTAGGAGAATCTGCTTCCGCCCATCCTTATCCTGCACCTTCCCGCGGATCCTTAACAAGCTTCCTTCTTGTAAGAGGTCCTTGAATTTTCGAAAAGCCTCTGGGAAGACAATGACTTCTATTTTATTGCGGGTATCGGTGACTTGGACAAAGGCCATCTGCTCGCCTTTTTTGGTGCGAATAACCCTGATATTCAAAACCTCCGCCAGAATTTCTACCGTACGCCCAACTTGCAGGTCGGCGATGCGATCTATCCCGGCCCCCGCTTCCTGAAGATAGTCCTTTAAGGGATGAGGGCTCAGACCCACGCCTAACAGTTCCACTTCCATTCGATATTTTTCTAAAGAAGAAAAATCAGCAACTTCCTCCCAAGAATAGCTAGAATCTGCAAAAAGGCTACCCAACTCTTGGTAGAAGAAAAGGAGGCGATCCAGGTTGGTCAAGAGGGTGGCCCGGTTGGGAGCCATCTGATCAAAAAGGCCAATCTGGATCAAAGGCTTGAGAAAATCGGTTTTCTGGTAATTGTGGGGCATACGAAGGAAGAAGTCCTCCAAATCGGCAAAAGGTTGTTGCTCCAAAATCCAATTCTGGAAATCTTTCGGAAGGCCCTTGATGCGGTCCAGCCCCAAGTAAATAGCACCATGCTGGAACCGATCCCGGCGTGAAATACTATTAATGGTTAAGGGCTGCATCTGGAACCCGGCATCCAAAGCGTCTTCCAGATAGGTTTGGTTGCCAGAACTTAAAAGAACCTGGAAAAAGATATGGGGATAATGGGTTTTAAAATAGGCCAACTGAAAGGCCAGGGCGGAGTAAGCATAGGCGTGACTGCGGTTAAAGCCATAACCGGCAAACTTCTCCATAACCGCAAATAGAGCTTTAGCCCGCTCCCGGTCATAGCCTTGCTGCAGGGCGCCTTCAACAAAATCAGCCTCCATGGCGTGCATTTCTTCCGGTTTCTTTTTCCCCATGGCCCGCCGTAACAAATCGGCTTTCCCGAGACTAAAACCCGCAAAGCGTTGGGCCACCTGCATCACCTGTTCCTGGTAAAGCATAATACCGTAGGTCGGGGCCAGAATATCCGCCACTGCTGGATCCACCGAGGCTACCGCTTCCCGACCATGTTTCCGAGCCACAAAATTATCAATATAATCACTGGCACCCGGTCGGTTCAGACTGGTGGTCGCAACCACTTCTTCAAAGGATTGAGGTTGCACCCGGCGTAAAAGATTTATCGCACCTGGTTGTTCAAACTGGAAAATCCCCTTGGTACGCCCAGCCGCAAACAAGTTGAGGGTTTCCGGATCCTCCAGTGGAATCTGAGCTGGCTCTAATGCAATTCTCTCTAGCTTGAGTAGTAAATCCCGCATGCGTTCGACATAAGTAAGATTTCGTAGACCCAAGAAATCCATCTTGAGCAAGCCATTATCCTCAATGGCTCCCGCATCATACTGGGTAATGTAGATATCCTCCGCAAATTTTAGGGGGATAAAGTCCGTTAAATCTGCGTCACTCATCACCACCCCAGCCGCGTGAACCGAAGTCTGCCGAGGTAAGCCTTCTAGTCGCATAGCCAGTTGCAGCGCTCGGCCCAACTCTGGCCGTTCCTGAAATTGTCTACGGAAAGACAGACTCCGTTCTGACACCTGGCGCAAACTTTCTCCAAAACGAATTTGCTTGGTCAGGCCCGAAATCTCAAACTCTGGCAAACCAATCCGTTTTAAGACATCCCGTAAGGCCTGCTTGGCTCCGAAGGTAGAATAGGTCACAATCTGTGCCGCGTGCATGCTTCCGTATCGATCCCGCACATAGCGAAGAAAATCCGGCCGGTGAATATCGGGGATATCAATATCAATATCCGGCATACTGAAACGTTCTCGGTTCAAAAAACGCTCGAAGATCAAGTTTTTGGCAACCGGATCAATTCCCGTGATGTCCAAGGCATAGGCAACTAAACTTCCTACTGCGGATCCACGCCCCATCCCCATGTAATAGCCTTGCCGTCGGCCAAAAGCCAACAGATCCCAGACGATCAAGAAATAATCGTCAAAGCCCATTTCATGGATAACGGCTAATTCCTCATCCAAGCGTTGTAAATAGGCTGTTTCCACTAATCCCTTAGCTTCTAAACCTGCCATCGCTCGCTCTCGCAATTCCTCCACAGCAGGTCTTTGAGGATTAAAGCGAGGCAATTTCAGACTCCGATCCAAATCATAGTGGATTCCATCAACCAGCTGCGCTAGATTCTCCCAGGCACCTGGAAAACGTGTTTGAAAGGCTTCTTTAACTTCGCGAGCTGGAAGCAACCCTTGACCGCGATAGGGAACTGGGGTACCCACCAATGTTTGATTGGCCTTGATAGCCTCCATAACCTGCAAAACTTCCAAATCCTGAGAGTCCAAATACCGAACGGTAGGAAGCGGAAGCAAGGGGCGGTCACTTTCAGGAAGGGGACTATCCAAAGCTAGGCCTAAAAAGTAGGGAAGACCAAGGTCTAGGTCCTCTTGATCTGGCTGGTAGGGACGAATGATGGCTAGATCTTGGGTATATTCCACCAAGTCTTCCCAAGCTGTTTTCCCTAGATTCCGTTGAGTCGCTAATTTGAGCAAATTCTGATAGCCCTTTGTAGAAAGAGCCAGTAGGCGCAAGTCTACCATTTGCTCGGCCACACGCGTCGTCAAACTCATCCCTATTAAGGCTTGAAGACCAGCTTGCTCAGCGATTTCTAAAAAGGCATACGCCCCATACAGATTGTCCTGATCCATTAAACCAAGACTCTGGTAACCCAAATCCCTAGCTCTGGCTACATAGGAGCTCAAGGTCAGATTACTTTCTAAAAAACTATATACGGATCGTGTATCTAACTGAATCATAGACTCCTCCATGCATACTCTTCAAAAACCAAGACCTGACCAAGCTCATCGGAGCTTTCTTTCTCATTTATGCTCCACTGCGTCAAAGTGACTTCACTAACTAAAATAGAAAGGTTGAGACTTTTGCCCCAGCCTATCTTGATTTTTATACCTATTCTTTCAGACTCTATTAACTGAGAACTAATTGATTGTCTACCTTGCTCGCCTTATACTCTTTTAGTTTATCTTTTATTACTGTGTTAGCTCGTCTTGCCGTACTTCAGTACTGTCTACGACTCGCTGCCTTGTACTAAAAGTAAACTAAAAGACTATATTGATAAGATTCAACAGGTCTCCCAGACCTGTTGGACGATCTTCATCGGATTGAAGGCAAGCGATGTTTGCTTTATTCCCTATAAATATGAATCCAATTCCTGGATTCATAGACTTCTTGCGGAACTAATGTATTTGATCCAATTTCATAGCAGGAAATATCGCATAACCACACTGAAATATCTTGCGACTCAGTCTTTTTTCAAGTGATAACTTCGATGAATCTCAAGTTCCGTCACTGTTTTGCAGGAAGTCTAATATTCATTTCAGATTTCGAACTATTTCGAGTATTAATCATCTTTAATCACAACTTGTGACGCTAGAAATGAAAATTGTTCCGGAATTGGAGATTCTTCCTTCTCTTCTTGCTTTTGTTGGCGGTTCTTCGCTGCAAAATCCTGCCGGAGTTGCTGCCAATCTTCCATTGAAATCGCTAGAATTTCTGGTGAGAAACCAGCAGCCTGACTGAGAATATTGCCGAAGGTCACATTGAGATTATCCCGTTTCATGGTCTGTTCAGCATTAAAGGCTGATTCAAAGGCCAGGATGGCATGATGTTCATTGGCTGCCACAGGCTGTGAACCTTCTAACAAGGCCTTGTCAGCCCCTGATAGACGTTCGATGATTTCTCCCCAGGCCTCTTGCAATTTGGTCAGGTTGGCACGAGCCAAAACTGGATTTTCGACAGCCTCTTCCAGAATTTTCGTGAAGCGAGTTTTATCAATTTTCACCTTGGCTTCTGGGCGGGCCGCGCTTTGAGGAACCTTTGCTGGTTGAGATTGACTGATTCCCATCCTTTTGAGCTGGATCACTTCTTCTTTTAGGGTCACGAGCTCTGCTTGGAGCCGGGCCACTTGGGGACCGGCTTCCTTTTCTTCCGCTGGACCGTCAATCAACTGAACGGTGATCATCTCCAGGGCTAAGCGAGCTTGGCTCAGCTGACGCAAGGTCTGGTTGGCCTGGAGAAGGGTCCCCAGCATATCCAAAAGGCGGGGGCGCTCCAACTCTTGATTGTCCAAAAACAGGGGAGAGCGATCCGCAAAGCTAAGGCCTGATTGACTTAAAAGAAGGTCGCGTAGATACGCTAAGAGGTCATCGAGGAAGCGAGCTGGCTGCTTCCCACTATCAAGGATGGTATGCAAATGATCCATAGCCTCTTCCAGATTTTGGAGGCGGAGAGCTGCTACATAAGAATCCAGAGCCCGGAGACTGACGGAGCCCGTGACTTCTTCAACCAAGTCTAAACTCAAGACCGAACCATCCAGAAGACTCAAGGCTTGATCCAATAATGAAAGGGCATCCCGCATTCCTCCCTCAGCTCGGCGCGCAATGAGGCTAAGGGCTCCTTGCTCGGCGCCAATACCTTCTTGATCGAGAATCCAATCAAGGTGTCCCACGATATCAGCTTCTTTGATGGCCTTGAATTCAAAACGCTGAACCCGAGAGAGGATAGTCGCTGGGATTTTATGCAATTCTGTCGTCGCAAGGATAAAGACCAAGCCAGGACTGGGCTCTTCCAAGGTCTTGAGGAGAGCATTAAAAGCTCCGGTCGACAGCATGTGGACCTCATCAATAATGTAAACCTTATATTGAGCTAGACTAGCCGCATAGGTAGACTTGTCTCGAATATCCCGAATCTCATCTACCCCGTTATTACTGGCCGCGTCAATTTCAATGACATCCTCTAAGCTGCCCCGGGTAATCGCCTGACACATGTCACAATGGTTACAGGGTTCCCCATCGGTTTGATTGGGACAATTCATGGCCTTGGCAAAAATCTTGGCAGCAGAGGTTTTCCCCGTTCCTCTGGGACCTGAAAACAGATAGGCATGGCTGATTTTCCCTGTTGCCACTGCCTGCCGTAAACTTTGAGAGACAACAGGTTGTCCCACCATTTCTGAGAAAGTCTGGCTACGATATTTACGATAGAGGGCTTGGTACACCGGCTTCCTCCTTTTCTTTTTTCTTCCTATTTAATAAGCTCAGATACTGCTAATCTTCAAAAATTGACAATCCCTAGTTTTATCACACTTAGATTTCACTCGGCTTAATCCAGAGCCTTGATTTCCAGAATCATATCGCGAATTTGTGCCGCCAACTCGAAATCAAGAATACCAGCTGCTTCCTGCATCTGTTCTTCCAATTTCTTGATCGCTTCTTTGCGTTCTTTTTTGTTCATGCTTTCGAAATCTGGTGTCTCCTCTTGCTCTGGTAGAGCGGCCTTGGTGACACTGATCAGATCGCGAATTTCTTTCTTGATGGTTTGTGGAACAATGCCATGTTTTTCATTGTATTCCATCTGGATGGCCCGACGGCGAGCGGTTTCTTTCATGGCTTTTTTCATGGATTCCGTTTCGGTGTCGGCATACATAATCACGTGCCCCTCGCTATTACGGGCAGCCCGACCGATGGTCTGGATAAGCCCCCGTTCATTGCGAAGAAACCCTTCTTTGTCGGCATCCAAAATAGCCACCAAGCTAACCTCCGGAACGTCAATCCCTTCCCGAAGCAAGTTGATTCCTATCAGAACATCAAACACTCCCAATCGCAGGTCGCGGATAATCTCCGTCCGTTCCAAAGTCTTGATATCCGAGTGCATATACTTGACTTTGACTCCCATTTCCTTGAGGTAGTCCGTCAAATCTTCCGCCATTTTCTTGGTAAGTGTGGTTATGAAGATCCGTTCGTTCTTAGCAACGCGTTCATGAATTTCTCCTAGGAGATCCTCCATTTGCCCATGAGTTGGACGCACCTCAACTTCTGGATCCAATAGTCCCGTTGGCCGAATGATTTGCTCGACAATTGTTTCGGTCTCCTCCATCTCGTAATCTCCCGGGGTCGCAGAGACATAGACAATTTGATGAACGTGCTGCTCAAATTCTTCCCGCCGCAGCGGACGGTTATCAAGGGCACTTGGCAGACGGAAGCCATGGTTCACCAACATCTCCTTGCGTGAGCGGTCCCCATTGTACATCCCCTTAATTTGCCCCATGGTCATGTGCGACTCATCAATCATAATTAGGAAGTCTTCTGGGAAGAAATCCAAGAGGGTATAAGGCGGCTCCCCTTCCGAACGACCATCCATATGCCGTGAATAGTTCTCCACCCCATTGGTATAGCCCATTTCACGCAACATTTCAATGTCATAATCCGTTCTTTGTTTCAAACGCTGCGCTTCAAGAAGCTTCCCTTCCTTCTCAAATAGGGCTAGCTGCTCTTCTAACTCTGCTTGAATCTTGGCGATAGCCATCTCCAAATGCTGGTCGTTGGTCACGAAGTGAGTCGCGGGATAAATGGCTAGATGATCAACCTCCCCCAAAACCTGACCGGTAAGAGCTTCAATTTCACGAATCCGGTCGATTTCATCGCCAAAAAATTCAACACGAAAGGCATGTTCATCACGACTGGCAGGGAAAACTTCAACCACGTCTCCCCGAACCCGGAAACGGCCCCGTTGGAAATCAATGTCATTGCGTTCAAACTGAATCTCTACCAAATCATTGAGAAGTTGGTCTCGTGAAATGAGTTGACCTGGCCGTAAACTGACAACCTTGTCCGCATATTCTTTTGGGGAACCCAAACCATAGATACAGGAAACAGAAGCTACGACAATGACATCGTTCCGCTCCAGTAGAGCCGAAGTGGCTGAGTGGCGAAGCTTGTCGATCTCATCATTGACGGAGCTATCTTTCTCGATATAAGTATCGCTGGATGGCACATAGGCTTCAGGTTGGTAGTAATCATAGTAAGAAACAAAGTACTCGACTGCATTCTCTGGGAAGAATTCCTTGAACTCCCCATAAAGCTGACCGGCCAAGGTTTTATTGTGGGCGATCACCAGAGTCGGTTTATTAACCTTGGCAATTACCTGACTCATGGTGTAGGTTTTCCCCGTACCAGTGGCTCCCATTAGGATTTGGGCCTTCTCTCCACCTTCAATGTTGTCAACAAGATCTTCTATCGCCTGGGGTTGATCCCCAGACGGTTGGTACTTAGATACCAGCTTAAATTGATTATCTTCTATTCTTTCAATCATAGTACACCTCATCTCCTATTTTACCATCTTTTGGCAGGGAAATCTTGACTTTGATATGTCAGAAGTTCTGACATAAAACCCACTCGATTTGCATCCTCTGGTCCTTTTTGGTATAATTTGAAAATATTCTAAAAGGAGATGCCGAAATGAAGAAAAAACTTCTAAGTCTCTTGTTACTTCTGTTTCCACTATTTGTAACAAGCGGCGTGCAGGCAGCTGATACCATTAAGATTGTATCAGATACCGCTTATGCACCATTTGAATTTAAAGATTCAGATCAAGTCTATAAAGGAATCGACGTCGATATCATCAAGGCAGTCGCAGAGAAAAAAGGATGGAACTACGAACAAAGTTATCCTGGCTTCGATGCGGCTGTTAATGCGGTTCAAGCCGGCCAAGCCGATGCCATCATGGCAGGGATGACCGCAACCGAAGAACGTAAAAAAGTGTTCACCATGTCTGACACCTATTACGATACCAAGGTGGTTATCGCAACCCTAAAGGGAAAAGGAATTTCAGACTATAACCAGCTCAAAGGCAAAACCGTTGGAGTCAAAAACGGTACCGCCGCTCAACGCTTCCTTGAAGACAACAAAGACAAGTATGGCTACGAAATCAAAACCTTCGACACTGGAGATTTGATGAACAACAGCCTCCAGGCTGGTGCTGTTGACGCCATCATGGATGACAAACCTGTTCTCCAATACGCCATCGACCAAGGTCAAAACTTGGAAATTCTAATGGACGGAGAACCCGTTGGAAGCTTTGCCTTCGGTGTTAAAAAAGGCAGCGATAAGGAATACCTTGTTGAGGAATTCAATGAAGCGCTAGCTGAAATGAAAGAAGATGGTAGCCTAGAACAAATCATCAACACATGGACTGGTGGTTCAAGCAACTCTGTAGCTGCCAATATCCCTGAAACCTCTACACCTGCCGGCCAAACTGCAACTCCGGTCAAGAGCGAATACAAGATTGTCAGCGACTCTTCCTTCGCACCATTTGTTTTCCAAAATGATTCCAACGAGTACACTGGAATCGATATGGAGTTGATTCAAGCAATCGCTAAAGATCAAGGCTTCACTATTTCTGTCACCAACCCTGGATTTGATGCAGCGGTAAACGCAGTTCAAGCAGGACAAGCAGACGGAATCGAAGCTGGAATGTCCATTACGGATGAACGGAAGAAGACTTTTGACTTCTCCGACCCTTACTACATTGCCAATGCCATTATTGGAGTTAAGAAAAACAGCGACATCGCTTCCTATGAAGACCTCAAAGGAAAAACCGTTGGGGTGAAAAACGGTACCGCTTCTCACGACTTCTTGACCGAAAACAAAGATAAGTACGGCTACGACATTAAAGTCTTCTCAGAAGCTGCATCTATGTACGATAGTTTAAATGCTGGCTCCGTAGATGCCATCATGGATGATGAACCCATCATCAAATATGCTATCAACCAAGGCCAAGACTTGGCTACTCCAATCGCTGGAATCCCAGTGGGTCAATACGGCTTCGCCGTTAAAAAAGGAACCAACCCTGAATTGATCGAGATGTTCAACAATGGTTTGGCCAACTTGAAAGCAAATGGGGAATATGAAAAACTCCTCGATAAATACCTAGGTGAGTCAACTGCAAGCAGCAATCAATCTTCTACGGTTGACGAAACAACTATCTGGGGCTTGCTCCAAAACAACTACAAGCAATTGCTAAACGGTCTATGGATTACCATTTCCTTGACTTTGATTTCCTTTGCCATTGCCATGGTCATCGGTATCATCTTCGGAATGTTTAGTGTTAGCCCAGTTCCTGCTTTGCGCACTGCCGCTACAATTTTTGTCGATGTGATTCGCGGAATTCCATTGATGATCCTTGCTGCATTCATTTTCTGGGGTATCCCCAACTTGATTGAAAGCATGACGGGTCAACAGTCACCCATCAATGACTTTGTAGCCGGTGTGATTGCTTTGTCACTGAACTCTGGTGCTTATATCGCCGAGATTGTACGGGGTGGTATTCAAGCCGTTCCCGCCGGTCAGATGGAAGCCAGCCGCAGTTTGGGTATCTCTTACAGCAAGACTATGCGGAAGATCATTCTTCCCCAAGCTGCTAAGATTATGCTTCCAAACTTCATCAACCAGTTTGTTATTGCCCTAAAAGATACAACCATCGTATCCGCAATCGGATTGGTTGAGCTCTTCCAAACAGGTAAAATTATCATCGCACGGAACTACCAAAGCTTCCGGATGTACGCAATCCTAGCTGTGATTTACCTCATCTTGATTACTTCTCTCACTCGCCTAGCGAAACATCTAGAAAAGAGGACCAGTAAATGAGTAAACAATTGAAAATAGATGTAAATGATCTTCACAAGTACTACGGAAAAAATGAGGTTCTAAAAGGCATCACCACTCAATTCTATGAAGGAGATGTAGTCTGCATCATCGGCCCTTCTGGTTCTGGTAAGTCAACCTTCCTCCGCAGCCTCAACCTGCTGGAGGAAGCAACCAGTGGGCACATTACTGTAAATGGCCAAGACCTCACGCTTCCGACAACAGATGTGGACAAAGTTCGGGAAGATATCGGAATGGTCTTCCAGCACTTCAACCTCTTTCCACACATGACCGTTCTTGAAAACATTACCTTCGCGCCGGTTGAACACAAACGTATGTCACTGGAAGAAGCCAAAAGTTTGGGAATGGAACTCTTGGAAAAAGTCGGGCTAGCTGAAAAAGCGGATGCCATGCCTGACAGCCTGTCAGGAGGACAGAAGCAACGGGTGGCCATTGCGCGTGGTTTGGCTATGAAACCAGAAATCATGCTCTTTGACGAACCAACCTCCGCTCTTGACCCAGAAATGGTCGGAGATGTCTTGAATGTTATGAAAGACTTGGCTGAGCAAGGAATGACCATGATCATTGTTACCCACGAGATGGGATTTGCCCGCCAAGTTGCCAACCGGGTTATCTTCACCGCTGACGGTGAATTCCTCGAAGATGGACGACCAGACGAAATCTTCGATAACCCACAACACCCACGTTTGAAAGACTTCCTTGATAAAGTCTTGAACGTTTAATACTCGAAACAGTTCGAAATCTGAAACGAATTTTAATCCAGGAATTGGATTAAAATTTATAGGTAATGAAGCAAGCATCGCTTGCCATCAATCTGATGAAGGCTGAACTATAGTTCGGCGAAGAAGATTAACACATTCAGATTTTGAAATGCAATGAGTTTAAGATTGATTTTCAAAGTATATTAATCCCAAAACCCCCATGGAATCGGTAATTCCATGGGGGTTTTGGGATATCAAATTTTTACTAAGGAAGGGCTACATAGCGACGAATGCCTGAGCCTGAGATGTAGCTGAGCCAATTGCGGCCCTCAGCTTGAACAATCTTGTCATAGTTCACAGACATCCCTTTTTCATAAAGAGCTACAGCTGGGGCAGACATTTGAGCTTGATTTTTAACCAATGCTTCTGCTCCAAAGGTATAAGTACCGGCTGATGGAAGACCTTGATGCAGGGTTGGTTTGACTTCAGCCTTTGGTGCTGCCGCCAGCTTTTCAATCGCGATGTAATAGCGGTTGCCGCTATAGCTGAGGTAGCTGAGCCAACGGTGGCCATCTGCTTCTAAGACCTTGTCATAGTTTACTGAGCCACCTTTGTCGTAGTAGGCAACATCCGGGCTGGCTACTCGTGCTTCTTTTTTGATACCATAGCGGCCATCAAAACGGAAAGTTCCAGAAGAGGGGATACCCACTGGAGATGTGTTTGGTTCTTCTGGTTTGATTTCTGGTTTGACTTCAGCCTTTGGTGCTGCCGCCAGCTTTTCAATCGCGATGTAATAGCGGTTGCCGCTATAGCTGAGGTAGCTGAGCCAACGGTGGCCATCGGCTTCTAAGACCTTGTCGTAGTTTACAGAGCTACCTTTGTCGTAGTAGGCAACATCAGGACTTGCTACTCGTGCTTCTTTTTTGATACCAAAGCGACCATCAAAACGGAAAGTTCCAGAAGAGGGGATACCCACTGCAGATGTGTTTGGTTCTTCTGGTTTGGTTTCTGGTTTGACTTCAGCCTTTGGTGCTGCCGCCAGCTTTTCAATCGCTATGTAATAGCGGTTGCCGCTATAGCTGAGGTAGCTGAGCCAACGGTGGCCATCGGCTTCTAAGACCTTGTCATAGTTTACTGAGCCACCTTTGTCGTAGTAGGCAATATCCGGACTGGCTATTCGCGCTTCTTTTTTGATGCCATAGCGGCCATCAAAACGGAAAGTTCCAGAAGAGGGGATACCCACTGCAGATGTGCTTGGTACTTCTGGCTTGGTTTCTGGCTTCGCTTGAGGTTTAGCTTCTACTTTTGGTGCTGCCACCAGCTTTTCAATCGCGATGTAATAGCGGTTGCCGCTATAGCTGAGGTAGCTGAGCCAACGGTGGCCATCGGCTTCTAAGACCTTGTCATAGTTTACTGAGCCACCTTTGTCGTAGTAGGCAACATCCGGGCTGGCTATTCGCGCTTCTTTTTTGATGCCATAGCGGCCATCAAAACGGAAAGTTCCAGAAGAGGGGATACCCACTGCAGATGTGCTTGGTACTTCTGGCTTGGTTTCTGGCTTCGCTTGAGGTTTAGCTTCTACTTTTGGTGCTGCCACCAGCTTTTCAATCGCAATGTAATGGCGGTTGCCGCTGTAGCTGAGGTAGCTGAGCCAACGGTGGCCATCTGCTTCTAAGACCTTGTCGTAGTCTACAGAGCTACCTTTGTCGTAGTAGGCAACATCCGGGCTGGCTACTCGTGCTTCTTTTTTGATGCCGTAGCGGCCATCGAATTTATAAGTACCAGAAGCAGCTAAAGGTGCAGTTGCCTCTACTTCTGGTTTTTCTTCTACTTGAGGAGCAACAGGTGCTGCATTGAGAACACCAATCGGAGCATAGCGCCGTTGTCCACTATAGGATTTATAGGACAACCATTGATAGCCTTCTTGGTTATGCAACTGGTCATAGCGAACCTGATCTCCCGCTTGGAAGTAAAATTCTATCTCAGCTTTAGCGGACAATTCATTCTTTACCCCAACAGTTTCCGCAAAGGTATAGGAACCAGTTGGAGCCAAGTCTTGAGCAGGCTGTTCAGGAAATTCCTGCACCTGGTCCGCAGTCAAAAGCATAGCACGAGGTTGAAGCTGAGCTGGTGCAGCATAGACCGCATCTACTGGAGATTGAGTTTGTTCCCCCTCTACCTCTTGCTGAGTGACAGCGAGAGGTGCTTCCACAGAAACTTGGTCAGCCGCGACTGTAGAACCCGCTCCTAAAAGCACAGTCCCAATCGCAATCGAAGCAACACCGACACTGTATTTACGAATAGAATAACGTTGAACTGGGTTCCACAAATCTTTGGCTTTCATCATTAACCTCCCGCTTGATCTCAAGGAATCTTTTTTGTAACAAATATTACATTTTTGTTACCTTGTATGTTAATTGTAACAAAGTTTTACAATTTTGTCACCTATTTATGTGTTTTTTGAAATATTTTTTCAAAAAAAAAGACCCTTTCGGGTCTCAAAATGATTATTCATCCTTCTCTTGTCGCTCCAATCGAAGTTTCCGATTGGGATTCAGCGTATTAAAAAGGGCTTCCAACTTCTCTTCGTTCCAGACATCTGCCGCTGAAACAAAGTTCCCATCAGCATCCTTAAAAGATATCGGCTTATCTCCCACAAGAACCTCCTAGTCCACAAACTCGAACTCAAAATTCCCGATGCGGACCAAGTCACCATCGCGGGCCCCGCGTTCGCGAAGGGCCTCATCAACACCCATACCACGCAATTGACGAGCAAACTTCATAACCGCTTCGTCTCGATCAAAGTTAGTCATGGTAAAGAGTTTTTCTAACTTGGCTCCAGACAAGACCCATGTAGCATCATCATCCCGCGAAATTTCAAAGGCCGCTTCTTCTTGGTCAAATCCATAATAAGCTTCTTCTTGATACATGTCATTACTATCATATAGAAGAAACTCTGGAGTTTTAGCCAAGAGATCTGCACTGGCATCCAATAGTGGACCTAATCCTTTTTTACTAATTCCGGAAATGGGGAAAATCATTGGTAACTCATCGAATTCATCATAGTTGGTTGCCAATTTTTTCTTAAAGGTTCTAAGGTTTTCCTCACTGTCTGGCATATCCATCTTATTGGCTACAATAATCTGAGGCCGTTCCATCAGACGAAGATTGTAAGACTCCAACTCCTTGTTGATAGCCAAATAGTCTTCGTAAGGGTCTCGTCCTTCGCTCGCACTCATATCAATGACATGCCAAATCACGCGCGTCCGCTCAATGTGACGCAGGAACTGGGTTCCAAGCCCAACTCCTTGACTAGCCCCTTCAATCAATCCAGGAAGATCCGCTACTGCATAAGAATCCCCACTTGGGGTCTGAACCATCCCTAGATTTGGAACAATGGTCGTAAAGTGATAGGCACCAATCTTAGGTTTGGCAGCAGTAATGACTGAGAGCAAGGTGGATTTTCCTACTGATGGAAAACCGACCAAACCGACATCTGCCAAAATTTTCAATTCCAGCAATAACTCTCGCTCTTGGCCAGGCTCCCCGTTCTCAGAAATTTCTGGAGCTGGATTCCGAGGGGTCGCAAAACGGATATTCCCTCGACCACCGCGACCACCTTTCGCCACGATGAACACTTGGTCTTGTTCAATCAAATCCGCCAAAACCTTTCCAGATTCCAAGTCTCGCACAGTTGTCCCTGGAGGTACTGCAACATACAAGTCCTCGGCTCCACGACCGTGCATCCCTTTGTTCATCCCTTTCTCACCCGCTTGGGCTTTGAAATGACGATTGTAGCGGAAGTCCATCAAGGTCCGCAGACCCTCATCTACTTTAAAGATAACATCGCCACCGCGACCTCCATCGCCGCCCCAAGGACCTCCATTAGGGACATATTTTTCGCGACGGAAGGCTACCATGCCATCGCCACCTTTTCCTGCCTTCACCTTAATTTTGGCAGTATCTAAAAACATACTCATCTTCCAATTCCTCCTACATGGTAAAAAAGACCACGGTTGCCCCTAGGCTTCCACGGTCTTTGACTCCTAGATAATTGCAGAGATAGCCGTCATGAAAATAGCTCCAACTGTTACGAGAACCATAATAATCACAACCAACATGGTTAATTTTTCAAAGGCAGATTTTTTCCGTTTCCCTGTGTCACCAAACGCCATGATAACTCCTTCTTCTACTTAAATACTTGCTTATCTATCTTCAAAATCAGAATACTCGAAAAATTTCAAAGAAATGACTAGGAAAGCCGATGAAGGTTGTTCAACAGGGCTGGGAGACCTGTTGAACATTATTGATAAAGCATGCAAAGTACGCAATCAATCAGTTCATCAAGGAGGCTTGACAACGTCAAAATTTAAAATTTAATGAGTATTATTAGTTTCATTCTATCACGCTTCCCCTAGCAAAACAAGGAGAAACTAGGCTTCTATACCAATTTCCTCTTGCACAACCGCTGCAATGGTATCCACGTAATAGTCAACCTCTGCATCCGTTGGCGCTTCTGCCATAACCCGAAGAAGTGGCTCTGTTCCACTTGGGCGAACCAAGATACGACCATTGCCAGCCATTTCCTCTTCCATCTTCGCAACAATGGCCGCAATAGCTGGAACTTCCATAGCCTGATCTTTCATTTTGTTATCCACACGAATGTTCACTAGTTTTTGTGGATAGATGGTTACTTGTTCAGCTAATTCGGACAAGGTCTTACCGGATTCTTTGAGAATCTTAGTTAATTGTACCCCTGTCAATTGGCCATCACCTGTCGTGTTATAGTCCATCAAAATGACATGCCCTGATTGCTCCCCACCAAGGTTAAAGCCGGAGCGGCGCATTTCTTCAACGACATAGCGGTCCCCTACAGCGGTCACAGCCTTGTCAATTCCATGGGCTTCAAGAGCCTTGTGGAATCCAAGATTAGACATAACAGTGGTCACAATGTTATTCTTAGCCAACTTGCCTTCTTGAGCTAGAGCTTGACCAAGGATAAACATGATTTTATCACCATCCACAATTTGACCTTTTTCATCAACGGCAATCAAACGATCGGAGTCACCATCAAAGGCCAGACCAAGATCGGCTCCTTTTTCCACAACCAGTTCTTGCAGTTTTTCAGGATGGGTAGAACCAATTTGGTCATTGATATTCAGACCATCTGGTTTTTCGCCGATCACACTTAGTTGGGCTCCAAGATCTGCAAAGACTTGACGAGCACTAGTAGAAGCAGCTCCATTAGCTGTATCCAAGGCTACATGCAGACCCTCCAATTGAGTACCTGTGGAAACGAGAAACTCTTGGTATTTCCGGAGACCTTCTGGGTAATCCATCACATGTCCCAAACCTTGGGCACTTGGCCGTGGAAGTTTATCTTCTGGAGCATCCAAGAGAGCCTCGATTTCCAATTCTCGTTCATCATCCAACTTAAAGCCATCGCCCCCAAAGAATTTAATTCCGTTGTCTTGGGCAGGGTTGTGGCTAGCAGAAATCATAACTCCGGCACTTGCCTTCTCTGTCCGAACCAAATAGGCAATCCCAGGTGTAGCAATCACACCGAGTTTATAAACCTGGATGCCAACTGAGAGAAGCCCTGCAATTAAAGCATTCTCTAACATTTCACCAGAGATGCGAGTATCCCGTCCCACAAAGACACGAGGGGTCGCTTCTTCATGCTGGCTCAAAACATAACCACCAAAGCGGCCTAAGCGAAAGGCTAATTCAGGCGTTAGTTCAATATTGGCTTCTCCACGAACACCATCTGTTCCAAAGTATTTTCCCATGATTTATTTTTTCTCCTCAGTTTTTAATTGAATGCGAATGGAAATTGTCTCTGGCTCAATCACACTTGGGACAATTTCCCCATTGGCATCTACTGCTTGTAAACTCACTTCACCATTATAGTTCTTGGTTTGATCCCAGTCTTCTGGTAATACCATTTGAACAGCGGAAATTTGAGCTAATAGCTCTTCATTACTTGTCACAGATACTTCTTTGTCATCATCTGCAACCATCAAGCTAGCACCACCTGGAATTTGACTTAAGAAGCTAGCTAAATCCACCTTAAAAGTCTTGGATTTTTTTAAACCGATAGTCCCGCTGATGGATTCTGGTTCAACCTTTGCAGTCACTCCACTGGTCAGGTGCTCAATCGTAACAGGGACTTCAACCAAACCAGGCGACTCATTGGTTAGATCAGCCACTACCCGGAAGGTCCGCGAGGATTCTTGTGTTTCTGTCGATAAGAGCACCCGGTTAGAGGACGATAAGTCCACTGTAACCTCAGATGCAAAGCCAGATACAAAGTACTTGTCCGAGTCATAGCGAAGGACCAAGGGCACCCCTTTGATGGTATTGGTATAGGTCTCTGTCGCAATATCTCCGCTGGTTTTAGCCTGGGTCTGATACTGACTGGACGACGCGTAAAAAAAGAGAATCAATGACAAGAACGTCGCAAGTAAGGCATATAAGAAAGATCGATTAAGCTTCATCTTTTTTTCCTCCCTAACCATTGTGACAGGCCATCCTTCCCTTCTTCCTCTACAGTGTAAAAATCTTCCAGGACCGCTCGTAATTCTGCTGGACTAACATCATGAACCAAGGTTCCATTCCGTGTATAAGAAATTTCCCCCGTTTCTTCCGATACAATCACTGTTAAGGCGTCGCTTACCTCTGAAAGCCCCACGGCTGCCCGATGTCGGGTTCCAAAGTTCTTTGGAATTTTGCCTGATTCGGACAAAGGTAAATAGGCAGAAGCCGCTGCAATTTTATTTTCCGAGATAATAACGGCTCCATCATGCAAAGGGGTATTGGGGATAAAGATGTTAATCAGGAGCTCCCCACTGATTTCCGACCCCAATGGAATTCCGGTTGCCGTGTAAGCCTGTAGGGTTTGAGCCCCTTCTAGGGCAATTAAAGCCCCAATCTTCCGAGGGCACATATAGGTTACCGCCTTCATCAAGGCATCAATCGCTTTTTCCTCCGATGTATGGGTCCGCATGTTGAATAAATCCAAGGTGCGCCCTAGACGTTCCAAACCTGTCCGGATTTCAGGAACAAAAATAACGACAGCAGCAATAACTCCATAAGTGACGACCTGATTCATCAACCAAGCAACTGTTGTCAAACCAACCAAATTGGCTAGGACCTGCAAGGCCACAAAGAGAAGCACCCCCCGAACCAAGGTCATGATTTTGGTTCCTGCTAAAGCTTTAATGGCAAAATAGAGAGCCACTGCCACCAGAGCAATATCCAGAAGTTGTACAAAAATGGTCCACGGGCTGGAGAAAAAGCTTTGCCAATATTGGGGATCTACCAAATACCTAAAATTCATGCCCTGAGCCTCCATTCCCTTTCATCGATCGACATTAACTTTACAATTATACCATGATTTGCCATGCGAACCAAGACCGCAAGCCGCTTCATATCCTGATTTTTATGATAAAATAATCTCATGAAACTAAATACACTACTTGGAATGGCAGCAGGAAAAACGAGTGCGACTGCCTTAAAAATGCTTGGTCGGGGTTCCACTCTGCCAGGAAAACTTGCCCTTAAATTTGACCCCCATATTTTGGACCAACTAGCCAAGGACTATGAGATTGTCTTGGTAACCGGAACCAACGGAAAAACACTAACCACTTCGCTGATTGTTGGAATCCTATCAGAAGCCTTTGGCCAAGTGCTGACCAACACCAGTGGAGCCAATATGATTACCGGGATTACCACAACTTTCCTCAAAAGTCCAAAGAAAAATGGAAAGAAAATTGCTGTTTTGGAAGTTGATGAAGCCAGTGTTCCGAAAATCTGTGATTATATCCAACCGTCCCTGTTTGTCCTCAGTAATATTTTTCGAGATCAGATGGACCGGTTTGGAGAAATCTACACCACTTACCAATTCATTTTAGATGGTATCAAAAAAGCGCCTGAGGCTACTGTCTTGGTCAACGGAGATAGCCCTATTTTTCAATCTGTGGATTTGCCAAACCCGATTCTCTCTTTTGGTTTTGACCACTTGGAAGAAGAGGCTCATCTGGCTCACTACAATACGGAAGGAATTCTCTGTCCCAAGTGTCAGCACATCTTACAGTACAAGATGATTACCTACGCCAACTTGGGGAACTATTTCTGTCCCAACTGTTCCTTTGCGCGTAAGCCTCTAGACTATCGTTTGACAGAGTTGGTGGAGCTAAGCGAGAAATCTTCCCGCTTTAAAATTGATGACCAGGAGTACAGCATCAACATTGGTGGTCTCTACAATATTTATAATGCCTTAGCTGCCGTAGCCGTTGCGGAGTTTTACAAAATTCCTGCAGACACCATTCGTGCAGGTTTCGACAAGAGTAAAGCTGTTTTTGGCCGGCAGGAAACCTTTAAGATTGGGGACAAGGAATGTACGCTTGTGCTGATTAAAAACCCTGTTGGTGCGACACAAGCTCTGGAAATGATTCAATTAGCACCGGGGCCCTTCACCATGTCCTTCCTACTCAATGCCAACTACGCTGATGGCATTGATACTAGCTGGATCTGGGATGCCGAGTTCGAACGGATTCAAGAGATGGATGTTCCACATGTCTTCACGGGTGGTGTCCGCCACGCTGAGATTAGCCGCCGTATTCGGGTTGCTGGCTATCCTGAAAGTCAGATGACAGAGCTAGACCAACTCAAAGATTTAGTAGAAGCTATCAAACAACAAGAAGCCCCACGCGCCTATATTCTTGCAACCTATACCGCTATGCTAGAAATGCGTGAACTTTTGGCTAGCCAACATCTTGTTTCCAAGGAGATGAACTAATGACCTATGTTTCTTTGCAAAGTGCCAATCCCCAAGACTATCCCTACCAAATTCGCATCGCTCACCTCTATGGAGACTTGATGAATACCTATGGGGATAACGGCAATGTTCTCATGCTTAAGTATGTGGCAGAAAAATTAGGTGCTGCCGCAACAGTAGAAATTGTTTCGTTGGATGATCCCTTTAATCCTGAAGACTACGATATCGTCTTCTTTGGAGGCGGTCAGGACTATGAACAAGCGATTGTATCCAAGGATCTCCCCCTCAAGAGAGATGGTATTGACCGTTTCATCCACGACAAAGACGGAGTGGTCTTAGCTATCTGTGGCGGTTTCCAACTCCTCGGTCAATATTACATCGAAGCCTCTGGGCGGCGGATCGAAGGGATCGGGGTCATGGGCCATTATACGTTGAACCAAGAAAACAATCGCTTTATCGGAGATATCAAAATCCGTAACGAGGAATTTAATGAAACCTATTACGGATTTGAAAACCATCAGGGGCGAACCTTCTTGGCAGATGATGAAAAGCCACTAGGCAAGGTCATTTATGGAAATGGCAATAATGAAACCAAGGAAGGCGAAGGCGTCCACTATCGAAATGTCTACGGTTCTTATTTCCATGGCCCTATCCTCTCTCGGAATGCTAATCTAGCTTATCGTATGATTACAACGGCCCTCAAACAGAAATACCCCGACATTCAACTGGCCGACTTTGAAGACATTCTCGGCCTTGAAGTCTCGCAAGAATTCAGCGATACCAAATCCAAAGCTGAATTTAGCAACTAGGAGATTTTATGAATCAGAAATTTCGTTACTATCTATCCCTACTTTCCGTCCTCTTGATTGCCCTGCTCTCCATCAGTAATATTCAAGAGGTGGAAGTTTCCTTCCTCATCACGAAAGTCCAACTCCCCTTGATTTTGGTGATCCTCTTCTCCTTCATCCTCGGTGCTCTCGTCACCCTGCTTTATAGCCGCCCAAGTAAAAAAACGGTCAAAGAAATGAAGAAAAACAGAGAAGAAACTCCAAAAATCGAAGATAAGAAATAAGCCAGTCGCATTGACTGGCTTATTTCTTATCTTTATACTAAAATCCGACTTTGTCAAGCCTCATCGCCGAACTGATTGATCGCGGACCTTGCACGCCTTATTGATCACATTCAACAGGTCTCCCAGACCTGTTGAATGATCTTCATCGGATTGATGGAGGTTGGGACAAAAGTCTCAACCTTCCTATTTTACTTAGTGAATTCACTTTGACGCAGTGGTTGATTGGTCAAACAGCTAAAAGGCTGTTTGAGGTAGTAGATAGGAGAGCGAAGCAAATACCAATTGTTCGCTTTTAGTGCTAGAACATCTCATGTTCTCTTATCCAGATACTCAAAGAGTCAATTCCTGACTCTTTGACCTCCGAAAGTAACCGAATCAACATTGACATGAACTTCGTTCATTTCATTTAGAAACTCTAAAGGCATTCAACATGCCTGTAGACCGGAGGTGAGTGTGAAACGGTTTGGGGAGAAACCGTTTCAGCTTACAACTTGAAACAAAGACTTGTAACGAACGATTTTATAGTCTTTTAGTTTGCTTTTAGTACAAGGCAGCGAGTCGCAGACAGTACTAAAGTACGGCAAGACGAGCTAACATAGTAATAAAAGATAAACTAAAAGAGTATATTTGTAAAAATCGTTCTGTCTCACTCTCTTCATTACCTATAAATTGTAATCCAATTCCTGGAGTACAATCCGTTTCAGATTTCGGACTGTTTCGAGTGTAAATTCATCAGGTCTATTCTGATGTTGACATTTTATTCTCCCAACTCTGCCCACTCTTCCAATGCCTCTTCTTCCTCGGCCTGGGCTTGTTCTAATTCGGCCTGCAATTGAATGAGCTGGTCCGGGTCATTGCTCTCCAGCATGCTTGCTTGAATCTCCGCTTGGATACGGCTCAGCTCTTCCATTCGCCGCTCCAATTCTTCAATGCGCCGCTGGCGTCGGCGAATCTCCTTTTGACTCTCTTTTTGCTCCTCATAGGAGAGATTGTTGGCCTCCTTAGCCTCAACAAACTCCGGCTCCGCTTCTTGTGCTAGCACCTCCAATTCCTTTTTCTTTTCAAGATAGTAATCATAATCTCCAAGGAAAAGTCGGGAACCTTCTGGACTTAGCTCCAGCACTTGGTCAGCAATGCGATTGATGAAGTAACGGTCATGACTCACGAAGAGCAAGGTTCCCTCAAAATCAATCAATGCCTGTTCTAAAGCTTCTTTGCTCTCGATGTCCAAATGGTTGGTCGGTTCATCCAGGACTAGGAAATTATTTTTTTCCATGGAGAGTTTGGCCAACAGCAGACGTGAGCGTTCTCCACCTGAAAGCATGCCTACCGTTTTTTGAACATCATCCCCGGAAAAGAGGAAGGAACCAAGACGGTTGCGAATCTCCAACTCCGGACTCTGCGGAAAATCATTCCAAAGTTCCTCTAAAACAGTATTGCGGGTACTTAAGGTCTCCTGATTCTGATCGTAGTAACCAAAATCAACATTCGTCCCCAGGCGTGCTTGTCCCTGAATAAATGGCAAATCTCCTTTTAAGGATTTTAAGAGGGTCGTCTTCCCAACTCCATTGGGACCAACAACAGCGACCGCTGTGTATTTCCGTAAATCCAGTGAAATCGGCTGGGACAGCACTTGACCCTCATAACCAATGGCTGCTTCTTCCAGTGTCAAGACCACATTCCCGGATGGGCGTTCAATTGGAAAGGCGATGTGGGCAGCTTTTTCCTGACCTTCTGGTTTTTCCAGTCGATCCATTTTTTCCAATTTTTTCCGACGAGACTGGGCCCGTTTGGTAGTCGAAGCTCGCACCAGATTTTTGGCTACAAAGTCTTCCAGAGCAGCAATTTCCTTCTGCTGCTTCTCATACTCCTTGCGTTGAGTTTCCAACCTTTGGGCTTTTTCTTGTACAAACTTGGTGTAATTTCCCACATAACGATCCAAAGAATTTGGTCGCAAATCCCAAGTGATATTCGCCACCTTATCCAAGAAATAGCGGTCATGACTGACAATCAAGAGAGCCCCTTGGTAATTGGTCAAATAATTTTCCAGCCAGGCAATGGTCTCAATGTCTAAGTGGTTGGTTGGTTCGTCCAAAACCAAGAGCTGCGGCTCTTCCAAGAGCATTTTCGCCAAAGCTAACCGTGTCTTCTGTCCACCCGATAAATCCGAAATAGGCATGGACCACATGCTCTCATCGAATTGAAAACCATTCAGGATGGAACGAATCTTGGCCTCATACTGAAAACCACCGGCCTGTCGAAAATTCTCAGACAACTGATCATAACGGCTCATTAACGAAGTTAGCTCCGCTCCTGTCACCTGGCCCATCTCTGCTTCCAGTTCTCGCAGCGTTTGCTCATCCTGTCGCAGGTCTTCAAAAACCTTAAGCATTTCCTCGTAAATAGACAAGTTGGAATCCAAGGAAGATGACTGAGACAGATAGGATAGGGACAAGTCCTTTTTGCGACTAATCTCACCCGAGGTAGCTTCCTCCACCCCTACTAAAATTTTTAACAAGGTGGACTTACCGGCACCATTACGGCCCACAAGGGCAATTCGGTCACGGTCACCAATCTGAAAAGTAATATTTTGAAAGAGAACGTCTCCCGCAAAGGAACGTTCCACCTTACTCGCTTGCATAATAATCATAAAACCATTATAGCACAGCTCGTAAAGCAGTCCAAAATGATAATAACATCCATATCCCAAAACAAATTACTCAATTTAAAAATATACTGTTTTTTAAACTAAACTTTCTAAAATCTTTAAAAGTAATTCTGTAGACTCTTCCAATTCCTCTTCTGTATACTTATTATTTCGATTTTCTGGATGATGAATGATATTTCGAATGAAAGTCGGAAGAGTCTTAAATTCTTGTCTAGTTCCTCCTACTTTTAATAAACGACAATAGTTTTTGTTTTGGATTAAGCCTTTATTGACGAGCCATTGTTCAAAACTTTTTTCAAAGTAATTATCTTCATCTTCGTCTATTGCTTTAGCTTGAATAAAGCCATATAATTCATTATGAAACTCTACGCTATTTACCCCAAAAGCGATATAGTTTATCTCTCCAATAGTTGGTGACGAAGCTCCGAAAAAATTTAACTCTCGCTTATCTGATACATAATTCCCCCCTTCATCATTCTTGGAAAAAATATTGATTTGTTGAGTTCTACAATCAAATTTTTTCAATAAATAAGGAGAATGAGTGGTTATAAAAACTTGATATTTTTCAGAAATTTTATTGAGCGACTCTATAAGTTTATCCTGTGCCTTTGGATGTAAAAATGTCTCAGGCTCATCGATAAAAAACATAATTGGCTTAGATACTGTCTCTTCTTTATTATCTAGAACACCAGCATAAACTTGAATCAAACTTAAAGCTAATGCACGCTGCATTCCAGTACCTTTTTCCGAAACTGAAGTTGAAATACCATTATCCGATAGGAGCAGACTACCCGTTTTGAAGAAATTGTCAATTTCTGGTAATCCAAAATTAAATTGAACTTCACCATCTCCATATTGCTCTTTTAACACGGAGGAGATGTTATTCGCAACCCCTTCGAGAATTCTACCCAAGCCATTATCTCCAAAAGTCTTTTTATGGGCATCTTGAAATTGTTTCCAGGTATCACCTTTCTGAAAATCTTTTGTTATATCATTAATTATTTTACCAATTATTTTAGTCTTGCCAAAATCTTGGTAGTCCTCATTTTTTATATCCGAATAAATAAACTGAGCATCAAATAATGCTGTTATAGTTTTATCAATTCCTGTTGGATTTTCAAATTTCTTTATTTCTTCAGATTCTGTTGAATTCGGATTATAAACCCTCACCTTAGATATATCTAAAGCCACTTTTCTTTTTCCCTGTTTTATTTCACATTCTTGCGATGTTCTCAAAACCCGAAGACTATAAGTACTATCTCCATTATCAATTACATAATCACTATATTTATTTAAGTTTAAATTTTCATCTTTTATAATTTCATGAAGGTCGCTTCCTTTAAACTCAATTTCAACAGCAACATTTTTATCTTCTAAACCCTTTGTTATGAAATCTAACTTATATTTGCCACTTTGTATAAACTCTATTGCCTTAAAAATCGTTGTTTTCCCACAATTATTATTACCTACAAAAAAATTAATCCCCTCAGAAAACTTTACTGTATGCTCCCCACTAAAACTCTTAAAGTTTTCTAATTTAATTTTAGAAATGTACATATTTTTACCTCCAGATCAGAGTAATCGTAATCGTTTCTTTACCTCTTCTTTAGATTCCTTCTCATTAAAGAATGGCAATCCTACAATACGATAACGGCTATCATCGATAAGAGTTCTAGCTTCATCACGTTCAGAAATTTGTTGTAAAAACTCCTGCTTCCAACCTTCCTTACTATTGTTAAAAGTATTATTAGCATCCAAAAACTGACTTCCTTTAGGTTCAATGAAAATCTGCCACGAAACATTACCATTCTTCTTATCATTAGCAAACATAAGAAAATCTGGTTCAAATGCTCGACCCTTATCGAAACTATAGATTCTCACCGCTTTTTCATTTCGTAACAAATATATATCAGTCCATTTTTCCTCGAGTTCAGTCATTAAATCTTTAATCAAACGAACTAGAAGTTTTTCTTCACTAGTCCCAAAATTATCATTATAAGCGTACCAGTCTAGATTATCTATGTCTTCAAAATATTGAGTTTCTGCTGGATTTTTTTGCGATAAACCAAATTCAGCTTGATTTTGTCGATTAATAGTGTATTTTCGCAATATATTATCTTCAAATAATTCTTTAATCTTATATTGCTCAAATTCACCCGAACCATAAAATCGTTCTTCAATAACGACCATATCCTCCTCAATCGCTTGTAATAGCTTTTCAGTAATGAAAAGTTTATCATCTGGAGTGAAATCTGATATCATTTGATATTGTGACTCTACTCGTATTTCAGTATTAGAAAGTATCTTTATAAAGTCAGAAACACTTCCAAGACCAACAATAGACTTTTGTAAGTTTTCAAAGCTAAATTTACTATTCCGATTAATAGCTGCCCTGGCAATATTACTGCTAATAACTTTATCAAATTTAAAGGTAATAGATTCTAGAGATTCTGTCACGTAAGCTACTTCTCCAAAAGCTTCAATATCTTGCACAACTTGTATTGGCAATTTAACTTCAAAATACTTCGGAATAAAGTTCGTATCAAATAAACTCTCTTGGCGTTCTTCAAGAATCTGCTTGTAAGAAAGTTTTTTATTCATCCAAACAACACCATCCGTATAAGTTCTTGATTTTTTGAAAGATTCTTTCAATTTCAATTCACGTTCTTCTAGGTTTTGATCATCGAAAATCCCAGATTCTCGTAGAACCTGTTTTAGTTCTGAAATGTAACGAGGATTATTAGAGGAATGATAATGGAGTTGTTCAATTACACGAAGTTCTTTGTTTTCATTATCATCAAACTTACGTATATATTTCTCGGCCAAATTATTATCAACAACAAACGGATAATAACGAGCTCCTCTCCCAATTAACTGCTTTTCTGTATTTGTAGTCTTACCAGCGACAAATCCTTTTTTGGTGGTCTTTCCATCACGAGTATCGTAAAGTCTGACAATATCAAAAAGATTGAGTACATCCCACCCTTCATTAAGCATATCAACTGCAAAAATTGCACGGACTTCATTTGTTGGTAGCTCTAAGGTGTTGAGGAGGTTGAGACTATCTTTATTCTTGTTTTTGCCGTCAACTAAGAGTAAGCGTTCTTTTCGAAAATCTTCTTGAAGCTCTGCTATCAAATCAGCATCTGAAATGCCAACTTTTTCGAAAAAGGAGAAAGCTTTTTTCAAAATACTAGATTTTTCTTCCAACTCTGAAACGAGGTCACGTTGTATCTGAATATCAGCCGGAGTAAGACTATCCAACACACCTAAAAACGAATCCAAATTTTCTTGACTTTCTGCAATTTTCTGCGACTTAAACATAACTAAGGGTTTTAAGTTAATTCCGTTTTTCAAGGCTATTTTCTTGCGGTATTGGCTGACGATGATTGCCTGAAGCATTCGAAGATTGACATCACCATCCACTAAGTGAAAGAGTACATCTTTGGAGTATTTATCTAAACGAAACTCTTTCAAAGAGTACTTAAACAACAGGGAATTTTGATATTTTTGAGCTATCACTTGGTTTGTTAGATCAATTGTCGCAGTAAACTCAAAGATACTGGACTTTTTAGCAGTCTTTTGAATCGTTTCAATCGTACTAGTCCAACTAGTATTGTCATCTTTCTCCGACTTACTCAAACCAGCATTCAAGTGGTGAGCTTCATCCGCCAACATTACAATCGAAATATCCTTAAACTGCTCATAGGACAAGCGATTCTCCCGAGGAGTATTAAGATCTTGGTGAAGCTTTTGGATAGTAGTAAAGACAATATTAATACTATCATCACGGCTATCTGAAAAATCCGTTACTTCACGCACTGTCACGATTTGTCCATCCATGACAATTTTTTCAGCAAAAAGATACTTACCAGAAGCACTTTCTATGAAGTTATCCTTTGTTTTCGTCAGGATATTATCGTTATTCACAAAGAAAATAAAATTTCGCTCACCTTGCTGGTATTTCTCCAAGATAACCGCCGCCATCAATAGAGTTTTACCAGAACCCGTCGCCATATTGTAAAGAACTTGCTCGGGAATGACTCGATTATTATCTGTTTTGTAGTGAAGATAACGTCCAATAGCTTCCTGCTGATAAGGTCGTAAGGGGTGCTTCAAATTTTTCATGAGATAATCTGGCAAATCAGACCGAAAGTCCTTAAAGCCAGACCGACTGACTGTATCATAGTTTTCGTAGATAAAGGTCATAGCTTATTTTTCCTTTCCGTAGAAAGAGTGATTGAGCTTTTTATCCGCTGCTGAAATCTGATAATCACTATCATCAATATCAGAATAATTCACATATAGGTTATTATTATCAATGATTTCAGACAAGATTTGTTTTTGTTCCGCCAAGGAAAATTTTTCAAACTCATTCTTTTTCAACTTTTTAGGGTCGATGAGATAGGATAAGAAGGAAGATTTTTTCGCAAGCTCAAAAAGTTCAAATAGTTCTTCCGGTGTTGTCGCCTCAAAAATCGCATTTTTGAAATCTTGAGCGTCGTTTTTCAGTTCAGCATAGACAAAGCTACCCCCACCAGACCAGTTGACAGCTTTGGAGATGCCACCTTGTTCACCAGCGATAACCTTTTTCAGTCGCTCCACCGAAACAGTCTCAATATAATCCATCTGCTCGATACCGATATACTGTCGGTTCATCTTGTGGGCGACAGCTGCTGTTGTTCCTGAGCCAAGGTGGTAGTCCAGGACAATATCTCCATCCTCCGTAAACATTTCAATATAGTACTTAATATATTCTTCTGGTTTTTTTCCATTTCTAAAAGGTACATCCCCCTCAGAGTTCACTGAGTTATATTGCTGAACAAAATCCACAAAGTTAGGATAAGGCTTTAATGTGTATTCGCTTCCCAGCGGTTTCCCAGGATAGTAAAATCCATTTTTATTCCCATTTTTTGGAAGTTCAAAAATTCTAAAATCCCGTCCATCATCCCCCATATCTGGGACAGTAAAAATGGTTCCTTCAGGATACTTAGCAATTAATTTTTCTAGATGAGCAACATAGAATCGCCCACTAGAATTTTTTTCTCGAATACTACCTCGAATTGACATTGATTTTAAACCACCAATATGACCTTTAGCTCTAACAATTGTAACATCATCAGGTAAGTAAACATTTATAGTTTTGTCTCCAACTTGAAAACTGTCATGCGGACTTTCAGGAAAATCAAAGTCATATTGGTAATCGTCGATTGTTTTAACTATTTTTTGTTTTGGTAACTTGAAATTTTCAGATTTACTATATATCAATGCATATTCCAAAACATCATTAAATTCTTTGTCACTTGTTAAGCTTCTTTGCGGATGGCGTACGAGAACATTAACATCCATCTTATGATTTTCTTCAGCAAAGAGCTCATCCATCATTACTCGGAGATATGGAAATTCATGGAAGCTAATTTGGACAATCAGTATTCCATCATTTTCTAGTAAATCCTTGGCAATAGATAGACGGTTTTTCATAAAAGTTAGCCATGTACTTCTATTAAAACTATCATTATATCCAAAAGAGTCGCTACCTGTATTATAAGGCGGGTCAATATAAATGAGTTTGACCTTCCCTGCAAAGCGTTTCTTGAGGCTGTGAAGGGCAATGAGGTTATTACCTTTGATGATGAAGTTATCGGTATCATTGAGTACTTCTACTTCGTGCTCACCAGTTTCATCATACCGTTTGAAGTTGGTCAAGACCTTATCATCCAAAAGACGATTGATTTCAGCAGGTGCCAGAGTTTCATTAAAGAAGATTTCCTGACGTTTTGCATCGTCTTTAGTCTGTCCCCCCTCAAGAACACAATCTTTGTAGGGAAAATTCAGGACAACTTCTTGATTTTCCGAAATAAATTTATCTCCAGTCGCCAAACCAATTTTGGACTTATATGCAGTAAAACTATTTGGAAGAAATTCTTTATTATTCAAAAATTGTAAAAACACATCCTTTTTAAATACAAAAACTTTCGTATCTAGTTTAGAAAAGAAATGTTGTGAGATTTTCTCGTTACTCATTAACAAATTTAGGAGGTCAGAATTATATTGTCTAGCCAATTCTGCTAATTTATTTTTGTTTAGTGAATTCTCCACCATAAAATCCTCATTTTGCAATAGAAGTCGTTCTAATTCCTGTTTCATTTTTAGCAACCTTTCAACTTAGTAAAGCTACAGGCTACAGAGTATTCATTTATTACATATGTAATAAATGAAGGGTATACCCTTCGCTTTTTTATTTATTATAATTATAGCACTTCCAACGTAAGTTCAAATCAAAATTCCCTGGATTATTACCAAAACATCAAAAAACCTGGGAGCTTTTCCCAGGTCAATGTATCTTTCTTTAATCTTGATAAAGTTGGCGAACCACTTCAATGTCCCTGTCTTGAATGGAATAGAAGGAACCGGCTGGTTGCATGACGGATTCTTCGTCAGTATGGTCCAAGCCAATGGCGTGCCCTAATTCATGGGCAGCTGTATTAACCACCCGTTCATAGCTATATCCATAATAAGGATTGGACAAGTAATGGGCATTTAGTCCCACCTTGGCCTTGTTCAAACGATTGGTCAAGACATTGGTTTGAGATTCCGTTTCTCCTGCTGCTGAAACCTGGGAATCGTTATAAACACCCGCTTCGATTTGAGCCAGACTAGCATCGTCCGTCTCAATAAATTGAAAGACTCCCGTTTGGTTCCATTGGCGCATGGCATCGCGATAGGCAGACACCATGGTGCTATCTTCTGTGGAAATATAGACCAAGGCCTGATTTTGATCCCAACGATGACGCTCATCCGAATTGGATGTTGTCAAATCCGTAGGAATTTGAGTTGGATTGTTCAAAAATCGTTGGGGCAGCTCTGTCACATAACTCGAAACAGGTAACTGTCCACCTGTAACCCATTGTCCCACAAAGAGAAGAATGAGAGCCAGACTAATGGTCCAAACAACCATCTTCACCAAAGAAAAAATCAAGTGGAAGATTGTGGAGATGAATCTCCAAATAAAACGTATAAGAAACAAATTTCCACCTCCTTAGACCCTATAGTATAAACCAGGAGGCTAAAAAATAACTTAACTCAACCGCTCTTCTTCTTGATAATCGATTGGCAACCATTTCAAGACTTCTTGAATTTGTTGATCCCAGTAATACCATTCGTGTTTCCCAGGGCTAGAGCTATACCTTAAATCAAATCCTGCCTTCTCAAGAATTTGCTTGGTTCGCTGGTTAGCAGGGAAGAGAAAATCCTGTTCACCACACCAGATAAAGAGTTTAGTTTTTCGGTCGGCTTCTTCTAACCAGGTCAGAAGATTGGCAGGGTGCTCCTGGTCAAAAACTTGATGACCAAACACTCCTTGCCAGTAGGTCCTCCCTCTGAAGTCGTCTACTAGGGACTCAAGATCTTGAAAATCTAAAGATCCTGATAGACTGGCCGCATAGGAAAAACGATTGGTCTGCAAAGCCAGTTTCATAGCTCCATAGCCCCCCATAGACAAACCTGCAACAAAAGTTTTCTCCCGCTTGCGAGTCATTTTCGGAATGAGCTTGGCTAGGACTTGTGGCAATTCAAGTGCGATGGCGTCAAAATAGTCATAGCCATAGGGGGTGTTGGTGTACCAACCATCATGGGTATCCGGAAAGACTACAATTAAATTGGTATTCCGGACATAGCGCTCAATACTAGTTCGGCGCAGCCAAGTGTTCTCGTCACCACTCATTCCATGTAAAAGATAGAGGGCTGGAATGTCCTCTATCTCAGTGTTATACAAAGCAGTGTCTGGATAAAGCAAATTGACTGCCACGCTCATAGACAAGACTTCAGATTTATATTGAAAATGCAATAGTGCCACGTATGTTCTCCTATTTCACTTCCATCACAACAGGCAAGACCGCTGGACGACGCTTGCTTTGTTCAAAGAGGTACTTGGATAGATTATCCCGAACCGCTCCTTTTAGTTCAGCCCAATCAAAGTTTGGTTGGTTCAAATATTCTTCAACCGTTTGATTGACCAATTCTGCTGACTCACGCAAGATATCCCGACTCTTCTTGACATAGACAAAGCCTCGTGTATGAACCTTGGCCTTTGCCACAATCTTCTTCTGCTTGCGGTTTACAGTAATGGCAACAATAAAGATGCCATCTTCTGACAAGACCTTGCGATCCCGAAGAACCACATTGCCAACATCCCCAATGGCGTTTCCATCAATCAAGACATCTGCAGCTGGAACAGATCCTGCAAAGACAAAGTCTTGTCCGTCCCATTCCAATTGATCCCCTTTTTTCATAAGGAAAATATGATTGGAGGACATTCCCAACTCCATGGCTGCTTTGGCGTGGGCAACCAAATCGCGGTATTCTCCTTGAACAGGGAAGAGGTAGCGGGGTTTCAAGAGGCTAAGCATGAGTTGTAGGTCGCGCGAATTCCCATGACCAGACACGCGCAAGTTCTGGGTAATCAAACGAACCACACCACCCGCTTGGTAAATCATATTCTCAACACGGGCTACAACTGCTTCCTTGGCCACAGAAGGAGTGGTTACAATATAGACCAAATCGCCATCTGTAATCTCAACATAACGGTGTCGTCCCTGAGCCATTTTCTGAAGTCCATTGATGGGCTCTCCCATCCGTCCTGTCTCCAGAATAATCAATTCTTCCGGAGCATACTGACCCATATCCTTAGGCTTAACCAAAACCTTGTCGTCTTCTAAGGTCAATTTTTTCAAGCGGATAGCTGTCCGAACAATGTTTTCAATGTCAAAACCAGTCAAGACCACCTTGCGGTCCGTTTCAACAGCAGCATCAAACACCTGTTGGATGCGGGAAAGGTTGCTGGCAACAGCTGCGACAATAATCCGACCTTCCCAATCCGCGATGGTTTGTGAAATTTCCTCGCCCACCTCACTGTAACTAGCCACTTGGATACTGGAATCCGCGTTAGCGGAATCACTTAAGAGAGCCAAAACCCCTTCTTTGCCAATTTCCGCCAAACGACCAAAATCAGTAGCATAGGCTGGGCTAGCGGCTTGATCAAATTTAAAGTCACCAGTATAAACAATCTGACCTTGGTCCGTCTTCAAGACAATTCCTAAGCTCTCAGGAATGGAGTGTGTGGTCCGGAAGAAGGACACTGTCGCCTGCCCAAAATCAATCTCGGTATCTTCATCAATGACATGGTAATCATTGAATTTCTTCACTCGGTCGTTGCGCTTGACAAAAAGCTTGGCCAATTCGATAGTCAACTCGGATCCAAAAACAGGAACCTGAACTTCCGCTAAGAGGTAGGGAAGAGCCCCAATGGCATCGGCGTGTCCGTGGGTTAGGAAGACCCCAGCAATCCGATCGCTGTTATCAATTAAATAATCTAGGTTGGGAATGACCACATCCACTCCAAGCTGCTCATTCTCTGGATATTTAAGGCCGGCATCTAAAATGAAAATGGCTTCATCAATTTCTGCCCAATAAAAGTTTTTTCCGTTCTCACGAACTCCGCCAAGAGCCGTAATTTTAATGTCTGACATAAATCCTCCTTTAAATAGATTTTTCATAAATTGTAGTTATTTCACCCTGTGATGAACCTCCCCATTATACTATATTTTGCCCTTTTTTTCTATTCCATTCCTTGCCCAATCCGTAAAAGTAGATGATTTATACTTAACTTCCTTCAAAATTGGAAGTCTCGAATCTTTCAAAGAGATGGCTAGGAAAGCCGGTGTAGATTGTTCAAAGCATGCAATCAATAAGTTCATCGTCAGGCTTGACAAGGTCAGATTTTGAAATTTAATGAGTATTAGACAGACCGTCCACTCTCGCTGTATACTTTTTGGTACAATGGAAGCAGATTAAAAAAGAAAGGTTGGAGTCTATGATTCTATCTGTTATCTCACAAGGCTTGTTATGGGCCGTTTTAGGAATGGGCCTCTACCTCACATTTCGGATTCTCAAATTCCCGGATATGACAACGGAGGGAAGCTTTCCACTAGGAGGAGCGGTCGCAGTCAGTCTGATCACTACGGGGGTGAATCCTTTATTGGCCACTCTAGCCGCTGCCGGAGCTGGAGCTTTGGCTGGCTTTATCACAGGTATGCTCTATACCAAGGGGCGGATTCCCATTATTTTGGCAGGAATTTTAGTCATGACCTCCTGTCATTCCATCATGCTCATGGTCATGGGGCGGTCTAATCTAGGCCTGCTCAATCAATCCCTACTCCAGTCCTGCCTCCCCTTTACAGATCGAATCAATAATGTGGTACTGGGACTTGTGGTTTTCAGTCTGCTCTTAGCTGCCATCATTTATTTTCTCAATACCCGCCTAGGTCAGGCTTTTATTGCAACGGGGGACAATCCCGACATGGCCCAGAGTTTTGGGATTGAGACACCTCGGATGGAGGTCATGGGCTTGATTCTTTCCAATGCCATGATTGGTCTTGCTGGAGCCTTGGTTGCGCAACAGGAAGGGTATGCAGATATTTCTCGTGGAATCGGGATCATCGTAATTGGTTTGGCGAGCATTATTATCGGAGAAGTCCTCTTTAAGAATGTGACCCTCCCGGAACGCCTCCTTTCGATTGGTCTGGGGGCTGTTATTTACCAAATCCTCATTTGGGTGGTACTAGCACTTGGCTTTAACACCAACTATCTTCGCCTTTACAATGCCCTTATTTTGGCTTTCTGCCTTATTGTCCCTCAACTTCGGAAATCCATTTTGAAAGGAGTTCGATTGAACGCATGAAAAAAATTATTGAACTACAGGATGCCACTAAGGTCATTCAAAATGGACTGGAAGAGGAGCGCGTCATCCTCGACCAGGTCTCTTTAAGCATCTATGAAGGAGATTTCATAACAGTTTTAGGGGGAAATGGTGCTGGAAAATCAACGCTCTTCAATGTTATCGCAGGAACTCTGCCCCTGACCAGTGGAAAAATTCTCATCCACGATACAGATGTCACCAACTGGAGTCCCGCCAAACGGGCCCAATACATTTCTCGGGTCTTTCAAGATCCCAAAATGGGGACAGCGCCGCGGATGACCCTGGCTGAAAACATGTTGATTGCTTACTACCGAGGGGAAAACCGTAACCTCAGCCCTCGGAAACTCAAGGAAAAATTGAATTATTTCAAGGAGTTGCTGAAAAAAATCCCCAACGGTCTGGACCAACACCTGGACACCGAAGTCCAGAGCTTATCTGGCGGCCAACGGCAGGCCCTCAGCCTGCTAATGGCTACCTTGAAAAAACCAGATCTCCTTTTGCTGGACGAGCATACGGCTGCCCTGGATCCTAAGACCAGTAAGGACTTGATGAAATTGACCCAACAATTTGTTGAGGAAATGCATCTGACTAGCCTTATGATTACACACAGTATGGAAGATGCTTTCCACTACGGTAACCGACTGCTCATCCTTGAAAACGGACGCATCATCAAAGACCTCAATCAAGAAGAAAAGGCTCAACTAAGCCTTCAAGATTATTATCAATTCTTTGATTAAAAAATTCACCCCTAAAATCATTGTAGGTTTTTGAAAAATATAGTATACTGAATATAGCTTATTGAAGGGGATGATTCCAATGAACAAGCGTTACTTTCAATAATAGCTAACCTGGTGTTACATGTTATCCCGCCTCTCTACCTGTGTTTCCTTATAACTTACTTCCCTAATAAAAAACACAGGCAGAAATCATCTAAATTTCCCAATGCTATTAACCTTGGATAACATGTGCATCCCTCAAAACTCAGCCCGTCGTACCATGACAGGCTGGGTTTTTTGGTTGAAAAAAGAGGCTGGACTAGATAGTACCAACCTCTGCAAATAAATGATATACTCTTTTAGTTTATCTTTTGTTACTGTGTTAGCTCGTCTTGCCGTACTTTAGTACTGCCTGCGACTCGCTGCCTTGTACTAAAAGCAAACTAAAAGACTATACTCATTACATTTCAAAATCTGAATGTGTTAATCCTCTTCGCCGAACCCTCAGTTCTGTCTTCATCGGATTGCCTTTTCAGATTTCGAATTGTTTCGAGTATTATTTGTCCAGTCCCAACAAAAGAATCATTCTTCTGTTTGACTGGTCTCCACTAATTGAGCATCCTTTTTAATATCTTCTGGGATACGAATCCCAAGTTCTTGAGCAACTTGGGTATTAAGGACTGGTTTCCCTTGAGAGAAAAATTCAACAGGAATGTCCCCTGGTTTTTCTCCCTTGAGAACACGAGCTGTCATTTTTCCAGTAGCTCGACCAAGTTCAAATTGATCCACTACAACCGAAGCTAGTCCACCCGCTTCAACCATTGCGCCTGCACTTGGATAGAGAGGGAGTTTAGCCGATTGATTTGCGGCTACAACCGTGGAGAAGGCTGAGGCGATGGTGTTATCAATTGGAACCCAAATGGCATCGACTTTTCTGGTTAAAACTCCAACAGCCTGATTGAGCTCATTGGTCGAGGGAACAGCCTGTTCCACGACTTCTAAACCTGCTTTTTCAGCAGCTTCTTTAAACTCCGCAACTTGCGACTTAGAATTGTCTTCGCCACTAGAGTAGAGGGCTCCAACTTTTTTTACATTAGGTGTTAGCTCCTTTATGAGAGCCACCTGTTGGACTGCTGGGTTTTGGTCTGAAACCCCTGTCACTAGGCCACCTGGATGTTCTGGATCTTCTACTAATTTAGCACCAACTGGATCCGAAACAGCTCCCATGATAATTGGCAAATCTTTACTCGCATTGGCCAAGGATTGGACCGCCGGTGTCGCAATTCCCAAGAGGACCTGATTTCCTCCCTCAATCAATTGTTGACTCATCAAGGTCAACTTGCTCTGGTCTGCTTGGCCATTGAGAAATTGGATATCCAACTTCTCTTCCCCATAGCCCTCTTCTTCCAATCCAGCCTGAATTCCTTGGTAAATTTCGTCCAAGGAAGGGTGGCTAACAAATTGAAGAACTCCCAATTTTGCCTTGGCAGCTGGGCTCTGACCTGTAAAGGAGAACCATCCTAGTTCTTGCCCTACTCCTACTCCGAGGAGTACAAAAAAGGCCAACAAGGTCGTCAATAAGGCTTTATTTTTCATAGATTCTCCTTCTCATCTCCGTTAAACATAGACTTACACATCTCAAAAATAAGTAACATTCATTCGAAGTGCAAGCAGCATCAATTACTCCCAGTTTATGCAAGAATAACGCAAAAGTCAAGTCAGAGTTTTTTCTATTGGCACTTTTTTTGCTATAATCAAAAGACTAGAATCAAGGAGGTTCCTATGTCTTTTGACGGATTTTTTCTCCACCATATGAGACAAGAATTAGCAACTCAATTAATTGGCGGACGTATTCAAAAAATTAATCAACCCTTTGCCCAAGAGCTTCTACTCCAAATCCGGTCCCAGGGTAAGAACCATCGCCTACTGATTTCGGTCCATCCGACAATGAACCGAATTCAACTCACCCAGCAGACCTTTGAAAACCCAAGCAGTCCTTCTACCTTTATCATGGTGCTCCGTAAGCATCTGCAAGGGGCCATTATCCAAGATATCCAACAAGTTGAAAACGATCGAGTTCTCCGAATCACCACTCAAAATAAAGATGAAATTGGAGACAGTCAAGCGGCCGTCTTGCAAATTGAGCTCATGGGAAAACACAGCAATATCTTATTAATGGACCAGTCCCAGAATAAAATTTTAGAAGCTATTAAACACGTTGGCTTTGGTCAAAACTCCTATCGAACCATCCTCCCTGGCGCTCAGGCAATTCAACCCCCAGCAGATGAGCGGGCCAATCCATTTACCATTGAGGACCAAGAACTTTTCGCCTTCTTACAGACTACTGACCTCAAGTCTAAGACCCTACAAGGTCAATTTCAAGGATTGGGGCGGGACACTGCACAAGCTCTAGAAAGTCTGTTGGAGGATCCTCCTTCGACCCGTCTCGATGCTTTCCGCCATTTCTTTCAGACTCCAAGTCAGGGACGCTTGACAACAAAATCCTTCTCCTCAATTCCCTTTCCAGACTCTTTAGACCAGTCCTTCTCCTCCTTATCTGAAACCTTGGATTTCTTTTTTGCCGAAAAAGCCGAAAAAGATCGGGTTCAACAACAGGCTGGCGAACTTATTCGTCGGGTGGATTCAGAATTGAAAAAGACTCTGGACAAATTGGAAAAATTGGAAAAGGAATTGGCAGACACCGATAAGGCGGAATCCTATCGCCAAAAAGGAGAGCTCTTGACCACCTATCTCAGTCAAGTTCCAAATGACCAAGACCAAGTAACCTTGCACAACTACTATACCGACGAGCCAATCACTATTTCCTTGGACAAAGCCCTAACGCCCAATCAAAATGCTCAACGCTACTTCAAGCGCTATCAGAAATTTAAGGAAGCCATTCGCCATCTCAACCAACAAATTGAAGAGAGCCAAGAATGGGCCAACTACCTGGAAGGCGTCCAATTTTTACTCGGTGAAGCGCGACTCGAAGACATCCCCGAACTGCGGGAAGAGCTAGTAACTGCTGGCCTCTTCAAACGAAGTCGTCAAGACAAACGTGCTCGCCGGCAAAAGCCGGAAGCTTACTTGGCGAGCGATCAGGAAACCCTGATTTTGGTTGGTCGCAACAACCTGCAAAATGATAAACTGACCTTCAAACTGGCTAAGAAAGACCAACTCTGGTTCCACGCCAAGGACATCCCTGGCAGCCACGTGATCATCACCAATAACACAGCCCCGTCCGATGAAGTTAAGACAGATGCTGCCGAACTAGCAGCTTATTATTCTAAGGCTCGCCATTCCAACCTAATCCAAGTCGACATGCTGCCGGTTAAAAAACTTCACAAACCCAAAGGTGGCCGCCCAGGTTTTGTCACCTATACCGGACAAACCACCCTTCGCGTCACTCCAGATCCTGAAAAAATTGAATCCATGCGTCAAGCAGCGAAAAAAGGTTGACCTTCGGGCCCAATGTCATTAAGTTAAGGATTTCGAAAGCTCTTAAATCGAGCTTTCGAAATCTTTTTTTTGCTATACTTAGGCTCAAGGAGGTGGATAGAATGCCAAATCAAGTAAAGAAGCAACTACGAAATAGTATTACTGCTGTGATAAAGCGAGATAGAGAAAGTTTGATTCAAAACCCATCTGATTTTACTCGTAATAGGGAACTGTCTCTCGATAAAACGGTGAAGCTAATCCTTGGCATGTCCGGGAAATCTATTTCTAAAGAATTGTTAGATGCTGATATTTGGATCACGGAATCTGCTTTTGTACAAGCTCGCTACAAGATAAAATCAATTGCTTTCCATAAAATATTCAAAGAATTCACCTTAAAAATCCCTATAAATGACTCAATCCCTATTCTAGCTGCAGATGGAAGTGACGTGAATATTCCTAGAAATCCAAAAACCTCTTTTCAAGTTGGTGAAGGAAATAAGCCGTATAACCTGATTCATCTGAACGCATTTTATGACCTTAACACAGGTATTTATACTGATGTCATCGTGCAAGATAAAAGAAGCGTAGATGAGCGACAAGCGGTCATTGATATGATGGAGGTGTCTCCCTTTTGAAACAGCTCTGGTAATCATGGATAGAGGATATGAAAGTTACAACCTTATGGTACATTTTGAGCAAAAAGGATGGAAATATATTATCCGTGTCCAGAATGGTCTGGAATCTTTTGCATCAAGATTTCATTTACCGGATACCTCAATTGAAAAAGAAGTTGCCATCAAATTGTCTAGGAATCAGACAAAACAGATGAAAAATCTTTATAAACAGTCTCCAAAAAAATATCGATTTGTACCCCATAATTCCAGATTTGATTCCCTCTCGGACTCTATTAGTTATGGAAGTGATCCTCAATTTTATGAACTGCATTTTCGGATTTTAAAGTTTCCGATAAGTGAAGGAAAATATGAGGTTCTTGTTACAA
>NZ_JADPMS010000070.1:0-5128 GCF_015686645.1 Streptococcus sp. NLN76
TTTCCAACAGATGGACACCTAGCCTCATGGGCTGGTCTATGTCCAGGTTCCTATGAAAGTGCTGGTATTAAAAAATCCTCGCGAATAACGCAAGGAAATAAATACTTAAAACATGCCTTAACGATCTCGGGTATGATAGCAGGACACTCCAAAGATCCAGCTTTCTCATCTTTATACAAACGAGTTTCCCAAAGAGGAAGTAAGATGAAGGCTGTTATCGCTTGTGCTCATAAGATACTAAGAATTGTCTACAAACTTTTGAAAACACATCAAACTTATGAAGCAGTCAAAGCATTAGGGATGCGGCAACATCCTTAAGACATCTTTAAATATGTTCACCTTAAGTATAACACAGATAGTGTTTTTTTGCGCTTTTTTACTGTGTTATTTTCAAATAAAAGACTATACCACCCTTATTCATATCTCCTTCAGGAAAGCAGAAGAAGCCTACTCCTGCTCTTCATTTTCCTAGAGATTAGCCTCAAAGTGGTCTGTTTTCTTCCTATAAAAGACATAACTTAATAATATATTAAAAAATTCGTATTTTGTCAAGATATTTTTAAGTTTTTATGGTAAAATCTTAATAGAGGGAAGGAAAGTGAGGTGATATATAGCATGGCAATCCCAAAGTATCAACAAATCAAAGATGAACTCAAGCACAAAATTATCTCCGGTCAATTTGAAAATGGAGATAAATTTTATACCGAAGCCGAGTTGATTGATATGTATAATGTTAGTTCAATTACGGTTGTACGGGCCTTGAACGATCTAGCTAAAGACGGTTACATCGTCCGCCAACAGGGGAAAGGTACCTTTGTATCCCGAGCTGGTGATCATAAACTCATCGAATATTCTGATGCTGATTTTCTTGAGGGTAAAGTCGATGAAGTGACGGTCCTATCTATCACACGGGATAATAATCCTGAGTTCATCGCAAAACTTGGACTTGGCCCAATGCACTACTACTATAAGATCGAACGGATGCGTACAGCGGATGGTACCCCTTATGTTTTCCATGAATCTTATATCCCAGAGCAGTATATCAATGCCAATTATCCGGACTTGAGTTACTATAGCTCTATCTACGACCGGTTTAAGTTTGACTACCATATTCATCTCAATGATGAAAAGTTTGAGGAGACAACTGAAATTCTCTTTCCAACAGAGTCTGCAATTAGCAAACGCCTAGAGGTTGCTGAAGAATTTCCAACTGTCCTTCAAACCAAAACCACGCGCCTTGAATCAACTGGTCAAATTTTGGAATACCGTAAAACCTATAAACGTGGTGATTACTTCAAGTTCACCCTCCTGTCACGGAATCAATGAACTATGAGCAATGACCGAATTCAAAAAACACCGAAAAAAGGGCCCACTTCTCACCCAGGAGAAGACAGGCCCTTTTTGTTTATACTCGAAACAGTTCGAAATCTGAAACGAATTTTAATCCAGGAATTGGATTAAAATTAATACGTAATGAGGCGAGCATCGCTTGCAATCCATCCGATGAAGATAGTTCAACAGGTCTGGGAGACCTGTTGAATCTTATCAATAAGGCGTGCAAGGCACGCAATCAATAAGTTCGGCGAAGAGGATTACCACATTCAGATTTTGAAATGTAATGAGTATTATAGTCCCAAACGAGTGAAAATAGCATCTACTCCGCTTGTATAATAGTCTGGATTAAAAATGTCTTCAATTTCCGCTGGGGTGAGATAGGAAGTGATTTCTGAATCTTCTAGTAGAAGAGATTTAAAATCAACCTGATGATCCCAGGCTTGAGCCGTTTTGGGCTGAACCAAGTCATAGGCGGCTTCCCGCGTCATTCCCTTTTCAATCAAAGATAATAAAACACGCTGGCTGTAGATAAGGCCGAAGGTGGCATCCATGTTCCGGCGCATATTCTCAGGAAATACGGTCAAATTCTGGACAATACGGCCAAAGCGATTGAGCATGTAGTCCAAAAGAATGGTTGAATCTGGAGCGATAATACGCTCTGCTGAAGAATGAGAGATGTCTCGCTCGTGCCAAAGCACCACATCTTCCATGGCAGTCACCATATGACCGCGCAAGACACGCGCCAAGCCTGTCATATTCTCAGATCCAATAGGATTACGTTTGTGAGGCATGGCTGAGCTTCCTTTTTGCCCCTTGGCAAAGAACTCCTCCACCTCCCGTTGCTCGGACTTCTGTAGGCCCCGTATTTCGGTCGCCATCCGCTCAATCGAGGTCGCAATCAAGGCTAGGCAATTGAAGTAATCGGCATGTAAATCCCGCGGTAGAACCTGAGTGGAGATTTCTTGTGGACGAATCCCCAAACGTTCACAGACGTACTCTTCCACAAAAGGAGGGATATTGGCGAAATTCCCAACGGCACCTGAAATCTTCCCAGCTTCAACCCCCTCAGCAACCAGGTTAAAGCGTTCCAAATTGCGCTTCATTTCACTGTACCAGGTTGCCAGCTTCAAGCCAAAGGTCGTAGGCTCCGCATGAACCCCGTGGGTCCGGCCCATCATAATCGTGTATTTGTGTTCACGCGCCCTCTCTGCAAGAATGCCCAAGAAATTCTCCAAATCCTGACGCAAAATCGCGTTGGCCTGCTTATAGAGGTAGCCATAGGCCGTATCGACCACATCCGTAGAGGTCAATCCAAAGTGAACCCACTTACTCTCCTCGCCCAGAGATTCTGAAACGGCTCGCGTAAAGGCCACCACATCATGATGGGTTTCCTGTTCAATCTCCAAAATCCGCTCAACCTCAAAGCTCGCCTTCTCCCGCAACAAGGCCACGTCTTCCTTAGGAATTTCCCCCAACTCAGCCCAAGCCTCAGCAGCTAAAATCTCAACCTCCAACCAAGCTTGGTACTTATTTTCCTCCGACCAAATGGCCCCCATTTCTGGCCGCGTATACCGTTCTAACATGTCGTCCTCCTCCAAGTATTCTCCTACCAGTTTACCTTATTTACAACTTTTTCTCCAGTCATTCCGAATGAATAGAAAAAGACAGACAGGAGAAGCCCATGTATCCAAGCAATCCCATTCAAGAAGCCCTTCGCCCTAGCCAATCCGTCCAAGTTACCTTATTGGATTCCCAGCAGGTGAAGCTGATTTTTCCTATGGTAAAAAAAGAGAGACCTCTGACCCTTCAAATCTGGACTAACCAAGATCCAAAGAACTGGCACTACTTCCCCCTTAAGCAAGAGGAAGAACACCCAGACTTAACCCTAAACCTCAAAGACTTTCCACCTGACTCCGGTCCCTACGCCTATCGGCTCCAAGGACCCCACGGACAAATCCTTCAAAGCGGTACCTTGCCTCTCCCCTCAACTCCAAACAGCAAGAAGAACCCACAAGATTTAAAACCACGCACCCAATTTTCATCCGCCAAACTCGACCAAGGTCTCCTCCTCTTTCAACTCAAACCAGCCCCCCAGAGCCCTGCCATCCACAAGGCTAACCTGCGAATCACCCAAGACCAGCAGAATCCAAAAATTCTTCCCTTAACCCCAGAAAGACCAGACGGACTCTTGCAAACCCTTATCGATTTAAACCAAGACCTTTCTGCGACCCCTATCCAAGCTCAGATTGACGTCACCTTTGCCAATGGTCAAAGCCAAACCTATCCCCTAGCAGACTATCACATCCCCCTCGACAAACTGGAAGCCCAAGTGCAACTCCAAGAGGAGGCCAACACCCTGCACCTCGAACTTTCCAGAGCCCAAGCCCTGGAACAAATCCAAGTCCTTCTCAACAATCAAACCTACTCCCTAACCAAGATCAGCCCAGCCCTTTACCAAACCAGCATCCAACTTCCACCAACAAAAAAGGCAACCATTCAAATCAAAGCCCTCAAACAAGGACAACCCCAAACCATCTACCACAAAACCTTTCAACCAGCACAAACAGAAAGCAAACACACTGACCTAGCGACAACTATTGAGGAAAGTAGTGACCACGACTTCCAGCCCCTCTACCCAGCACCAACCTACCCCACCGGCCAATGCACCTGGGGCGTCAAACGCCTGGTCCCCTGGGTTGGCGACTGGTGGGGCAACGGCGGACAGTGGGCCGCCTCAGCCGAGGCCCTTGGCTTCCGAACAGGACCAGAACCCCGCATCGGAGCCATCGCCTGCTGGGACGACGGTGGCTACGGACACGTAGCCCTCGTCACCCACGTAGCCTCCCCCCAAGCCATCCAAGTCAAAGAAGCCAACTACAACGGCCAAGGAGCCATCCGCAACTACCGCGGCTGGTTCGACCCCAGCCAAGGGCTGGGACATCTGACCTATATCTATCCACCTGGCAACTGATACTCATTAAATTTCAAAATCTGACGTTGTCAAGCCTCTTCGGTGAACCTCAGTTCTACCATCATCGGCTTTCCTAGTCATCTTTTTGAAATTTTTCGAGTATTCCGATTTAGAAGTTAGTTAAGTATGAAAACTCCCAAGAAAAAATTCCTTAAACCCCAATTATTCATACCTAACTTAAAAACCTTCCAGAAACCGTATTGATCACAGGGTTTCTGGAAGGTTCTGCTTTTCACCCATTGGGTGAAACATTCGTCTAGACAAAAAAGGATTTCCCCTTTATGATATAAGTGCAAAAAAAAATAAAAAGAAAGGAAATCCACATATTCAGTCTAACAAATAATAATGCTAAAAACAATAATTTTTCTTTTGAGGGAGGAAATCTAACGAATTATGGCGGACTGATTCTCTTTAAAGAATTGTTTGAGGTCTTGAAGCTGACTGAGTTAATTTCCAAATATTTAGTCACTAATGATCAACGCCATTCCCCTCTTTACTCGGACACAATGATTGTTATCCAACTCGTTTTTCAAATTCTAGCGGGTCATGATACAGACTATGCCTGTCAAGAATTGAAAGATGATGCTTATTTCTATCAGCTACTAGAGTCGAAACAAGTAGCCTCTCAATCAACCCTGTCACGTTTCTTTTCACGTGCAACGGAAGAAACTGTTGAGGCTTTAAGACAGCTTAATTTTGAACTAATCCAACTCTTTTTACAATTTCATCAGTTGGATAATCTTATCATTGATGTCGATTCAACTCATTTTACAACTTATGGGAAGCAAGAAGGTTCGGATTACAATGCCCATTACCGTGCTA
>NZ_JADPMS010000071.1:0-5121 GCF_015686645.1 Streptococcus sp. NLN76
CAACTCTGTCAGACGTTATGACGAAGAATACAAAGCCTATTACCAGAAGAAGTGTCAAGAAGTACCAAAAAACAAACATAAACGAGCTCTCGTCTTAACTGCTAGAAAATTTGTGCGTCTGGTGGATGTGCTACTACGCAACCGCCAACTCTATACGCCACCAAGGAGGCTTATGGAAGATACCTATTAGGATCTGCACACTCCTTGAAAATCTAGTGAAAATTGATTGAAAAACATCATTTTTCGCTAGCTCTTTTCAGTGCGCCCTTTTTTCTGAAAAAAAGAGTAACTGCTCAGAACTTTGAACTTGACTTTTCACCACTAGACTTTGACGAGGGTTAAGGCATCTGGTAAGTCTTTCATCACCAGAAAAATCGTCTGAGCTGGATTGGCCTTGTGAATGACATCAATAACTTTCTGCAAGGAGAAAAAGCGCATTGCAACAGAGCTTGGAATAACAGTTTTCATTAATGTTTGCTGAATAGGGTCTTCACTCACTTCATCGTTTGCAACAATAACTGTGTTACACCCCAAACTCTTTGTCCACAACTGACCTTGTCCATGAATCAAACGTTCGTCAACACGCGCCATTACAATATTCGGTGTCGCCATAAAATACTACCTCCTACCAATATGGATCCCAATCCTTATAAAAACGGATTAGGGCTTCTAAATAATAATAATCGCCCCAAATATTTCCTTGGTCAACCCCTTTTCCAGAATGCCAGGAGTAGACTCCGTGTTCCAAAATAGGTTTGCCAGGTTTCAAATCTTTTGTTGAATAATGTTCGATCAAAGAGCGAAGCATGCCATGCATGGCATATTTATAAGTTAGTTTATCGTCATCTGTTTCTGGTAAATATTTCAACATCTCATGAATTCCACAAACCGCAACAGCAGTCGCAGATGAATCACGGGCCTGGCCACTACCATCTGAAAAAATCAAATCCCAATAAGAAACAGAGTCCTTAGGCAAGCGATTTAGAAAATAGTTGGTAACCCCTTTAAACAGGACGATGCTCTCTTCGTCTCTATTTTTCCGATAGATTAAAGGAATTCCATAGATTCCCCAAGCTTGTCCACGAGCCCAAGAAGAATCATCGCTGTACCCCTGTCTAGTAACTCCTTTTAGGGGGGTACCTGTTTGCGGATCAAAGTAATAGGTATGGAAGGTTGAGGAGTCGTCTCGAATAACTGTTTCAACAGAAGTATAGAAATGTTTCATCGCAATATCATAATAATGCTGCTTCCCAGTCGTCTCCGAAGCAAAGAAGAGTAACTGTAGATTAAGGAGGCAGTCAATAATAAGTCGATAGTCTTCTGCTTTCCCTAAAACTCCCCAAGCTTGAATAAACTCTCCAACTTCTTGGTAACGTTCCAATAACTTATCCGCTGCTTTGATGGATGCTACTAAAGCTTGAGGATTCCCTGTTAGTTTATAATCTGCCACACAGGACGGTGAATACAGAAATCCTAAATCATGATGATCTAATTCAATTCGATTTTGAACACGATCTAAGAAAGACAGCGTGTTTTTCTGAGCCAAATCTTTGAAAACAGGATTCGAGGAATATTCATAACTTAGCCAAAGTAAACCGGTCCAAAAGCCATTCGTCCACTCAATATTTTCAATAACAGAGTAGAAATCAGCAGAAGCGGCCGGGCTAGGGTAAGCTTCTCCGAAATAGGTAGTATTCAAAAGAATTTGTTCAACAGCTAGTTCAATTGCTGCCTTCACTTCTTCTTTAGATAATAGCTGTTCTTGCTTAAATTGATCTGCTCTTTGAATTGGTTCAACAGTAACCCGCTTCATAAATCCCTCCCTTTAAAATACCATCTTGAAATAGGACAGCTGTTTCCTCTTTTTGATTTAGTAGAGAAACAGAATCTACTATTCCATCTTTTCCAACTTGAACCAATTTCTCAATAAGAGTTTCAAAATCGTAGTTTAAGTGAGAGAAGCTAGCGTCTAATAACATGGCTAAATTTAAGCCTGATAAAACGACTACCTCATCATTAGGGAACTGTTGAGCAACTTCAATACTAACTTTAAAAGGAGTTACACCCAATAAATCTGTTAAGATGAGGGTCTTGTCATCCTCTGGAATCGCTGAAGCAACGTGATCACCAAGCTCCCTTGCGGACATTCCGTCTACAAAATCAATAGGCAAAATATTTTCCAAATCACCAGCAATTAGCTTTAAAGAACTCAAAATGCCACTTGCAAAATTTCCATGTGCTACTACGATAATCTGTACCATTTTCAACTCTCCTTATTCCTGAGTCATTGTCTAAATTTGGAGTATCCTCGTGCGATCTCTTGTATCTTGTCAAATTCACCTTGGCTGGCTAAACGGTTAAATTCACCACCAATGCCAACCACATCCACTCCAGTATCTAACCACTCTCCAACAGTGTCTAGCTTGATTCCTCCAGTAACCATAATGGATACCTGAGGAATAGGAGCCTTAATAGCTGAAATATACTCCCGCCCTAACACACTGGCTGGAAAAAGTTTGACCATGGGACACCCAGCTTCAAGAGCGTGAGTTATTTCTGTTAAGGTCATACAGCCAGGAATATAGGGAATCGCATATAAATGACACATAGTGGCAACTTCCCTGTTAAAGGATGGGGAGACAATATATTGAGCCCCCGCTAAAATAGCTAACCGGGCAGTCGCTGCGTCTAAGACAGTCCCAGCACCAACTAAAACAGCTGCGTTGGCTTGATAGAGTTTCGCTAATTCTTGAATGACTTGACTTGCTTCTGGATTTGTATAAGCTACCTCTAAAGCTGTTAGACCACCAGCAATGCAAGCTGAGGCAGCCCTCAAAGCATTCTCTTGACTGTCACCACGTAAAACAACCACAAATTTTTGCTCTCGTAAATGTAAAATTACTTCTTGTGAACCCATAATTCAACTCCTTTATCGAATGACATCCCTAGCTTCGCCTAAGATAGAATAGATGTTGTGAACTGACTGAACCATAAAATCACCTTCTAAACTACATTTATAAAGCCCGCTAGCTAGAGCAAAATCTGTAACATCTTTGATGCCCTTTCCTCGCAGTAGTTGGTACAGAGCACCAGCTACAAATGCATCTCCACTTCCAACTCGCTGAAGCACCTGCGTCTTTAATGCTTTACTGGAATAAAATGTTTCCATTAAACCATACGCTTGATAGGTATGCGTGCCATTTGAATCAACTTGCCGAATGGTATGAAAAATTCCTTTTAGGGAGTACTTTTTCTTCAAGATTGACATCCGATGTTCTAGCTCTTCTTCACTTGCCCCATCACGATTAAATAAAGTCCAATCGTCTGGATTTTGTAAAAGAGGTTCAATGCCAAAACAATAGTCGGCTAGCGATGCAAACTCTGAAAATAGAGTTTTAGCTTTCCTCATCTCTATTAAACTGGAGCGCCAATTTAAATCAAATGAGATTGGAATATGGAGTGACTTTGCTACTGTTAAGATTTTTTTGAGCCAAACTGATGCGGAAGTTGCAACCGCTAATGTAATACCGCTAAAATGTATCCACTCAACCCCATCTAATACATCTTCTGTAGTGATAGATCTTTCATCAATACTGGAAAAACTTGAAAACTTACGATCGTAGTAAACTTTGCTTGTTCGACAGCCAAAGCCTTCCTCTAAATAATAAAGTCCTATTCGGTCACCTAAGCGTAAAATAGAACTGGTATCTATACCATGACTTGATAAAAAGGTAGAGAAACGGTCCCCTAGAGAATTTTTGGGTAAAGCTGTAAAAATTTTAGCCTCTTGACCAAATCCCTGTAAGGTACAAGCTATATTCACTTCAGAACCCCCAAAAAAACATTTAGCATCAACACCATCCGAAAGCTCAAGATGATGTAGTGGACTAATCCGAATTAAGGGTTCACCGATTAACAATACCTTTTTCATCTTACTTCCCTCTTAATCTATTCCAAGACTGATTTCAAGTACTGTGAAATTTCCTCGTTTTGAGAATTGGCAAAGAAATATTCTTGAAAATGTTCCCCAGCAATTGTTTCTTTTAGAAAATCTTGATCAATTTCTTTCAAAACTGTTAGTAAATCTTTATAGGTTATTTCCTTCATTTCGCTTAAGATACGGGCGTTTCTTTGCTCTGGAACAGCACGTTCACGGGGATAGCCTCCTCCCATTTCATCAGCAAACAGACGTTCAAATATTAATTTAAGATTTAACTCTGCTCCCCAGCCGAATCCTTTAGCAAACGGAATGGATAGAGCATTCCCGCCATTAATCTGAGAAAATAGATAGGCGTCTGTAGGATCTGAAGCGAACCCACAAGTAACACCTGGGAAGCTATTAGCAGCCAATAAAGCTCCAATACCTGTTCCACAGCCAGTAATCACAAAATCAGCTGCTTTACTGACCAGAAGAATAGAAGCTAAAAGACCATTTTGAACATAGGTTAAAGGGCTTTCTCCTTCAACTCCATACATGCCGTAGTTAAAGGCCTCATAACCTTTTTCATCGGTAACTTCTTTCAATGTTTTGAAAATCAAGCTATTTTTAGACGCCTGACTATTTTCATTAATAAGTGCAATCTTCATACGAAACTCCTTTCAACTTTCACAACAAACAAGATTAATCGGATGGCTGTTTGCCGATATAGGCAAGGATTCCGCCATCTACATATAGGATGTGGCCATTTACAAAATCACTAGCATCACTCGCTAAAAACACTGCAGGACCTACTAAATCTTCCACTTCCCCCCAACGTGCAGCTGGAGTTTTAGCAACAATAAATTGATCGAAGGGATGACGACTACCGTCTTCTTGGATTTCGCGGAGTGGGGCTGTTTGCGGCGTTGCAATATAGCCAGGCCCTATCCCATTACATTGAATATTCGCAGCACCATATTCAGAGGCAATGTTTTTCGTTAACATCTTCAAACCTCCTCGTAATATAAGTTTAGAGGGTTATTAAAACCCAGTTTGAACAATAATTGTATAAATACTTGACTATTGCAATGTTTCCCAGAACAATAGAGTTATGGAAAGGACTCATGGTTGTTTCTTATCCTCCTTGTTGCTCAGTCTTCATTACAAAGTCTGTTACCCAGCCCTTCATTTTACCTCCAACC
>NZ_JADPMS010000072.1:0-4086 GCF_015686645.1 Streptococcus sp. NLN76
AGGGGAAATCCTTTTTTGTCTAGTCGAATGTTTCACCCAATGGGTGAAAAGCAGAACCTTCCAGAAACCCTGTGATCAATACGGTTTCTGGAAGGTTTTTAAGTTAGGTATGAATAATTTGGGTTTAATTATTTTCGTGTAGTGTATGAAGGCATTGCGTAATTTTTTAGCTCTCCATGTGTCACAAAATCTTGACTTTATTCAATTTCAAGCAGCTTATTTAACTCTTGTATATCCGGATTCTCTTGAAATCTGTAGTAATCATCTTGTAAACGGGTTCCTTTGGCACTATTCAAGACCCGAATCATTCTTTCTGGACGCATACAACACAACAGAAAAAGCTAAAAAAGTTTTAAAATCCAGTTCTATCAAGTGATTGAGCTAGATTGACTATAGCATAAGGTGATAAACTCGGAATTTTATCATTTTTTTCGCAGGAACTCTATTCTTCGGAAATTCGTAAAAAAAAACAAATCTCTCACTTGACAACTTGCGTCTACAAATGTAAACTATAAACATAGACTACAAGCGTAGACAGAAAGAGGTAGAAATCATGAAAGGACTGATGTCAACTGCGGAATGGCAGGTCATGCGGGTGCTCTGGGCTCATCCAAACAGCGGTAGTAGTCAGATTGTTGATTACCTGCAAGCGGATTTTGAGTGGAAACCCAGCACAGTCAAGACTCTCTTGGCTAGACTCAAGGATAAGGGTTTGATTGAGGCACAAGCGGAAGGCAAACGCTTTGTATATCGAGCTGTGACAAGTGAGCAGCAGGAGTTGGGAAAAATGGGGCAAGAGTGGTTGGATAACCAATGCCAGACCAAACACGGGGAGCATTTACTGGTTCTCCTGAAGAAAGCTCAACTGACTCAGTCTGACTTGGAGAATCTAGTAGCTTGGGCGGAGTTAGCCAAGAAAACAGCACCGACTCACGTGGTTTGTACTTGTTTGCCGGGTCAATGTGATTGCCATCATTAAAAAAGGAGAGTAAAAAATGGAAGAAAAAGTTTATCAAGTATCAGGGATGACCTGTGCATCGTGTGCCTTGACTGTTGAGAAAATTGCGGGGCAACAAGAAGGAGTGCAGGAAGCCCAAGTCAATTTAGCTACTGAAAAGTTAACGATTCGAACCAATACTGATTTTGAAAGTGCGGCCTTAGAAGAAGCGGTATCTGGAATTGGGTATCAGTTGGAGGTTCAAGAAGGTGGCTGGTCTATTGAGCAACATCAGATTGACGATGAACAAAAAGAGGCCCATCTGGAAAACCAGAAAAGGGAGGTAATTTGGACAAGTATCTTAGCTGTTCCCCTCCTATACATTGCCATGGGGAGTATGATGGGCTTACCATCACCAAACTGGTTGAGTGAACCAACAACTTTTGTCCTTGTCCAATTGCTCTTAACAACTGGAGTTCTTTGGCTTGGACGAGGATTCTATCAACGAGGTTTCCGAAATCTTTTCAAGGGTCATCCCAATATGGATAGCTTAATTGCGATTGGAACAGGAGCTGCTTATCTGTATAGTATTTATGGTTCCTGGCAAGTTTTACAGGGCCAACTCTATTTTGCCCACCATCTTTATTTTGAATCAGCTGCCACCATTGTTTTCTTTATTTTCTTAGGAAAATATTTAGAAGCTAGGGCCAAACACCAAACTTCGCGTGCCCTTCAAGGACTAAGCCAGTTAGCCCCGCAAGAGGCGATGTTAGTAACAGAAGATAGAGTTGAAGTGGTTGCAACCAAAGATCTCCAAGTTGAGGATGTGGTGCGTGTGGTACCAGGGGAAAGTTTCCCAGTTGATGGCGAAATCATTTCTGGTGAGAGCTATGTAGATGAATCCATGATGACCGGTGAAAGTGTGCCGGTTCATAAGCAAGTTGGAGAGGAAGTTTGGGCAGGAAGTCTCAACCAAACAGGGAGTGTCGATTACCGGGTTACCAAGGTCGGGGCTGAAACCATGCTGTCTCAAATTATTCAGTTGGTAGAAGCTGCTCAAGCGAAAAAAGCTCCGATTGCAGCTTTGGCAGACCGAATTGCCCTTTATTTTGTACCGACAGTTTTAATTGCTGCTGTTCTAGCTAGTCTAGCTTGGTATTTTATCGGAGGAGCTAGTCTAGAATTTGCCCTTTCGATTTTTATTGCGGTTCTTGTGATTGCCTGTCCTTGTGCACTTGGTCTTGCGACACCAACAGCCATGATGGTAGCTACAGGTCGTGGAGCTGAAAAGGGAATTTTATTGAAGTCTGGTCCTGCCTTAGAAAGTTTGGCGAACGTAGAAACTGTTCTTTTAGACAAAACAGGGACTGTCACAGCTGGGAAAATGACCTTGACCGATATGAAAGTCTGGACACAAGAGAGTGACGAAAGCATTCTTGTCCAATTGGCTTCTGTTGAAAGTCGTAGTGAGCATCCAATTGCTCAGGCCCTTGTTCAAGCTGCGGAAGAAGCGAACTTAGACCTTCTCCCGATTGAGGATTTCAAGGCACAAGTGGGACGGGGAGTCGAGGCAAAGATAGACAATCAACTCATCCAGGTTGGAACGCTTCGTTACCTTGAAGAAGAAGGGGTTTCCTTGCCAGAGGATTTAGATCTTTTGAGCTGGGAAAAAATGGGGAAAACCAGTTTGTTAATGGCACGAGATGGGCAATTTGTAGCAGCTCTTGCTGTAGCAGATCCGGTTAAAGAAACCAGTGCGCAAGCTATTCGTGACTTGAAAGAGTTGGGACTCAATCTTGTTCTATTGACAGGAGATAAGGAGGAAACCGCTCGTGCAATTGCCGACCAAGTAGGGATTGAGGAAGTTGTTTCTCAAGTATTGCCTCAAGACAAGGCTGCACAAGTTGAGAATTATCAAGCTAGAGGGCAATCCGTAGCCATGGTTGGGGATGGCATCAATGATGCTCCTGCCTTGGTGCAAGCAGAAGTTGGAGTTGCGATGGGAACAGGTACAGATATTGCCATGGATGCTGCTGATCTTGTCTTGCTCCAAGGAGACTTGATTAGTCTGGTAGATGCGATTCGTCTCAGTCGTGCAACGCTGCGAATCATCAAAGAAAATCTGTTCTGGGCTTTTATCTATAACGTTATTGGAATTCCAATTGCTATGGGTCTGCTCTACCTCTTTGGAGGACCTCTTCTCAACCCCATGTTGGCTGGATTAGCAATGAGCTTATCCTCTGTCTCAGTTGTTTTAAATGCATTGCGCTTACGCTTTAAATAAGAAAGGATTCCGAAAATGAAACAAACAGTTCAACTAGCAGGACTATCCTGCCAAAATTGCGTGAAACACACCACAGCAGCCTTCTCAAAACTGGAAGGAGTGGAGTCTGTTACGATTGATTTAGATCAACAGCTAGCCCAAGTGACCACCGATACAGCCTACCAGGTTCAAGATTACCAAGAAGTTCTTGGCCCCTTGCCTTACAAGGTAGAATCTGTCCTTTAATGCAAAACGCCGTTTCCCAAAAATGATACGTACCGTGTCAAGTAGACGGTTGAAATAAATAAAATATGTGATACCAGACTGCCTTAAGTTTAGGCGGTCTGTTTTTTCTTGTTGGCAATATTTTTCCAAAAATCAAGGTATTTTTTAGCTTGCTTAATTGGATAGTAGGTTCCTTGTTTAGGATTTGCCCTTGCATCAGCCCTTACTTGTGCAGTTGTCTTTCCTTCAAATCTCTCCTGTGGATCATGATGATGGTAGTAATCAATTATCTTTTCATACGCTTTCTTCATCTCTTCGAAAGTAGCTACATTAGGGTATAGCACCTCTCGCATTTCCTTTATTAGTCCTTACCAGCCTTCTAATGGGCTATTATCGATACACCGACCCACCCGAGACGTTGACTGGCTCATTCCCTGTTTTCTAACATATGTGCAAAAGTTTTTTTGTGATAAACTCGGGAAGTCGATATCAGATTATTTTTTCATAATTTGTTGTGACTTCTAATGAAAGCGCTGTCAATCAAAGATGATTATGTCCCGAAAAAATGATTAATATGGGCTAGAATAATTAGCGCGATTTTATTTGACACCAGGTACCTTTGAAGCTGTTTTTTAGACTAAACCAAGGCTACGATTAGCCT
>NZ_JADPMS010000073.1:0-3931 GCF_015686645.1 Streptococcus sp. NLN76
CAACTCTGTCAGACGTTATGACGAAGAATACAAAGCCTATTACCAGAAGAAGTGTCAAGAAGTACCAAAAAACAAACATAAACGAGCTCTCGTCTTAACTGCTAGAAAATTTGTGCGTCTGGTGGATATGCTACTACGCCACCGCCAACTCTATACGCCACCAAGGAGGCTTATGGAAGATACCTATTAGGATCCGCACACTCCTTGAAAATCTAGCGAAAATTGATTGAAAAACATCATTTTTCGCTAGCTCTTTTCAGTGCGCCCTTTTTTCTGAAAAAAAGAGTAACTGCTCAGAACTTTGAACTTGACTTTTCACCACTAGACTTTATATAGGGCAATTATACCAAAAATGACAATAACAGGTTTATTTTTTTCAAAAACAGAAAAGAATGAAGTGGGATTGCTATACTGATTTTAAAAAAGGAGGTGAGATCCATGCATAAGGTTAAAGTAAGAAAACCCGAAGCGGTCCGTGATATTTCATGGAATATTATCTAGTTTTGGGCGAGAAACAAGTCGAGATTATTCTTGGCTTGTTTTCTAAATCTATTTTTTATAGATACAAAAACTTAAGGAGAGATGATTCCGTGAGGTACTTTATGAAATATTCAAAACCAAGAATTAAGACAATTTATCCAGTTTATAGACTAGACTCGGAGACGTTTCGCATAGGTTCTCAAAAGAATATAACTACTGAATTTGAAGATCCTACAGGAGAAATGTGGGATTTGATTAAATATATGGACGGTCGTACAATTGAGGATTTACTAAGGGCGATGCAAAATAAATATCCTGATATTACACTTGATGAGGTGGAGTATGGGATTGATTTGTTGGATAAAGAAAAGTTTCTAGAAGAGTATAAGGAAGATAAATCGGATAGGTATACAGGAAATCGAAATTACTTTAAGAGGTATGCAACTCTCTCGATGAATGAGGAAGATGTTCAAGATAAGTTAAACCAATCTACAATTCTTTTACTTGGTCTTGGTGGAGGTGGTTCTCTTGTGGCAAATCTTTTGTGTGGTTTGGGCGTTAGAAAATTGATAATAGTTGATTATGATGTTATTGAATTATCAAATTTAGGCCGGCAATTTCTCTATGTCGAAAATGATGTTGGAAAAAAGAAAGTGACTGTCGCAAAAGAAAGATTACAACAAATAAATTCTCAAGTTAAAATAGACGCTATAGATAAAAAAATTCAAATAGAGAACGACGTTTTAGATTTGATAGATGGAGTAGATCTCGTAATTAGTGCTATAGATGAACCAAGAATTAAAATTCAACGAATAGTAAATAGAGCGATTGTACAAGCTGGAATTCCCTGTGTATTTGGAGGTAATCAGGTTAGTCGAGGTAGGGTTTATTCGGTTATTCCAGGTAAAAGTGGTTGTTTTGATTGTTTGAATATCGAGTATACAAAACGAGATCCAAACTTTGTGAAACAATTTGTGGGCCATCAAAAATCCGGTTTTCAACCCCCGACTATAGCTTACGGACCAGCTATGTTTCAGTTAACAGGTGCCATTGCTGATGAAGCGGTTAGAATTTTGACGTCTTATACAGAGGCTCAGAGTATAAATTGTCAGTTCGAGATAGATTATGAGAAGGGAGCTTCATTTAGACATCAGCCGTGGTCACGTTACCCAGAAGAATGTCCAACATGTGGGATTGGTAATGAGAATAATTGGGAAGTTTTCTCTTACTATGGATTAAAATAAGTAAATCGGAGGTAAAAAATGGACCAACGTTTAATCATTGAGAACTTGTCGAAAACCTATCCAAAGACGGGGGTGAAGGCAAACAAACAGATTTCCAGTGAATTTGAATCTGGGCTAGTCCATGCACTACTTGGACACAATGGGGCAGGCAAAACAACACTCCTGAATCAAATTATTGGCTTGCTTAAGCCAGACCAAGGGGAAATCAAATTTGAGGAACTAGAATTGATTGAAAATCCCCAGACTGCTAGAGAACTGATTGCGATGATGCCCCAACTACACTCTCCAATCCGTGGCATGACAACACGCCAAGCTATCCGAAGTATTGGGAAAATTCGAGGGATGTCAGGTACTGATTTAGAGCAAGCGGTAGATGCCTTACTGACCACTCTCGACATTGAAGAGTGGCAACATAGAAAAGTAGAGAAATTATCCGGAGGACTTTTACGATTAGTCTCCTTTGCTATGGCCGTGATTGCCCCACCGCCAGTCCTCCTACTAGACGAACCAACCAATGATGTGGATCCCGTTCGTAGAAAACTGCTCTGGCAGTACTTACAAAAACTCGCATCCGCCGGACATATAGTTGTCATTGTTACTCATAACCTCCTAGAAGTCCAAGGATATGCCGATCGCTATTATTTTTTTCACAAAGGCTCTCTCCTGCGGACAGGTAACGTGATTGATTTAAAAACAGAACGTCAACTCCGAGTGGAAGGACGAGCAGTTGAGAATACTGAATTTCCTCTTTCTGTTAAAAAAAGAGAAGATGGACTGTTTACCATGCAGGTCCCTGAAGAAAAAGTAGCCGGTTTCTTACAATGGCTAGGAAAAGAAGTGGAAAACGAGCATATAACAGAGTATGAAATGAATTGGCTTGATTTGAATGAGATATATGGAGGATGGATCGATGCTGCAGAAACAACTTAAACAAATAGCGAGTTTGGTAGAGTGGACTTTCCTAGGAAACCGCCACCTCTTTATTTTATGCGGAGCAGTTCAGTTTTTGATGACCCTTGCTCTGGTTTATGGATACTCTCTTGTTATGGGAGAAGTTTCATCAGAAGAAAAGCTTTATCTAGGAGCAGGAGCCATCACGATGGGGCTCATCTCACTTGGCTGTACGATGGCTGCACAAGAAGTAACCGGGAACCGGTTGGATGGGATGGTCGAATATTTACGGACCCTCCCTGTACCTAGAATTACTCTTGTTTTAGCGGATTTAGTGATCTGGATTCTAGCCAGTTTACCTGGAATCTTCCTCTCTCTACTAGTTGTCTACAGTAAATTTCAGATATTGCCTCAAAACTGGCTTTTAGTGATTCCAATTTTAGATTTGGTTCTAGCTACGATGTTATTACTAGGTTTTAGCCTGGCTTACTCAGCTCCACCTAGTTTGACTGCCTTGGTGAATCAATTGGTCTTAATGGTCGGCCTACTTTTTTCACCAATTCTTTATCCACCAAGCCGACTTCCTGAATGGATTGTGAGCATCTACAATTACCTACCATTTGTACCTGCAGGGAACTTGGTACGAAATAGTCTTTTTCAAGGTCAATCTGTAAATATTGTAGACTTAGGTTTATTATTATTCTGGAGTCTCCTAGCCCTGAGCGCCTCGCTATACCAATTGGAAAGGCGTGATTAATACTCGTCTAAAATCTCGTTAACTGTTGCTAGGTCGAGAGTGGACAGAACGATTTTAATTGTAAAAATCGTTCGCAGAGTTGCCTCTGCACAGTTGGTTAGGTTATCTTCTGAGTTTGAAAAGCGAATGAAAATACCAATTTGCCACTACTTCAAAGTTTTATAGTCTTTTAGTTTACTTTTAGTACAAGGCAGCGAGTCGTAGACAGTACTGAAGTACGGCAAGACGAGCTAACACAGTAATAAAAGATAAACTAAAAGAGTATAAGATTAGAACTTTTTACTCAACCTCTTTATTGAATGATTTACCAAATTGAAAATAGACAGCTGATTTTGCTTGAATCTGTTCGTGTAGGCTTTGTAGGGTTTGTGCTATTGATGTGTTTGATTAACATCTGTTCCTTCCCAAAGAAATTTCGATTAGATATGTTACACCCGTTGTGCTAGTTAATCCTGGAAATAATAAAAAACTTTGCGTATCATAAACTCAAAACCACCACGAATTGAGGACATGATATGCAAAGCCAAGTATATTATCTCGCGAATCCATCACAAACACA
>NZ_JADPMS010000074.1:0-3584 GCF_015686645.1 Streptococcus sp. NLN76
AGAACTTCCATTGTATCTGGACAAATTGGTCAGACTTTTGTAGCGCCAATGATTTACAAAGAGAGTATGACGAGTGATTTCTTTGTAGAGTGGTTTAAACAAGAGCTTCTACCATCTTTAAAGACTCCTCATGTTATTGTTATGGACAATGCAAGTTTTCACCCTAAGAAAATATTAGATGAACTTTCTATCTATTCTGGTCACTTCTTTTTACCTCTACCACCGTATTCTCCAGAATTAAATCCAATTGAGCAAAGTTGGGCTATTCTAAAAAAATCAGTTACAGAATTACTTCGCAAGATGGACTCTATAACTGATGTAATAACATACTATTTAAAAACTAAATGACTATATCATAAAGGGGAAATCCTTTTTTGTCTAGTCGAATGTTTCACCCAACGGGTGAAAAGCAGAACCTTCCAGAAACCCTGTGATCAATACGGTTTCTGGAAGGTTTTTAAGTTAGGTATGAATAATTCGGGTTATAAGCTTTTTTCTTGTGAGAAAGTTGCGAATGTTTTCATGTTTCCCGAGAAAAATGCGAAGTTGTTCCATACCAACACTTTTCATTTCCAAAAAAATGAAATTCACTTGACCTCCAGGTATAGAAAAAAGCCTCATCCACGGAGGATGAGGCTTTCACACTAGTTATCGAGCTTTCCAATTGCTATGCTCGAGATAAAACAGTTCACTGAACTGTTTTATTTTTTAAGGTTGTAGAATGATTTCAAACCTTTGTATTCTGCAACTTCACCAAGTTGATCTTCGATGCGAAGCAATTGGTTGTATTTAGCGATACGGTCTGTACGTGACAATGAACCTGTCTTGATTTGACCAGCGTTCGTTGCAACAGCGATGTCTGAGATTGTTGAATCTTCAGTTTCACCTGAACGGTGTGATACAACCGCAGTGTAACCAGCTTCTTTAGCCATTTCAATCGCTTCAAATGTTTCTGTCAAAGTACCGATTTGGTTTACTTTGATAAGGATTGAGTTAGCAGCTCCTTCAGCGATACCTTTTTCAAGGTAGGAAGTATTTGTTACGAAGAAGTCATCACCAACCAATTGAACTTTGTCACCAAGACGCTCAGTAAGAACTTTCCAACCATCCCAGTCGTTTTCGTCCATACCATCTTCAATAGTGATGATTGGGTATTTTTCAACCAATTCAGCAAGGTAGTCAACTTGCTCAGCAGCTGTACGAACAGCAGCTCCTTCACCTTCGAATTTAGTGTAGTCGTAAACTTTGCGCTCTTTGTCGTAGAACTCAGATGATGCACAGTCAAATCCGATGAAGACATCTTTACCTGGTACATAACCTGCAGCTTCAATCGCTGAAAGGATTGTTTCTACAGCATCTTCAGTTCCTTCAAATTTAGGAGCGAATCCACCTTCGTCACCAACAGCTGTTTCAAGACCACGACCTTTAAGGATTTTCTTAAGTGCGTGGAAGATTTCAGCACCGTAACGAAGGGCTTCTTTAAATGTAGGTGCGCCAACTGGCAAAATCATGAACTCTTGGAATGCGATTGGAGCATCTGAGTGAGATCCACCGTTGATGATGTTCATCATTGGAGTTGGAAGCACTTTAGCGTTGAAACCACCAAGGTAGTTGTAAAGTGGTACATCAAGGAAGTCAGCAGCTGCACGAGCTACAGCGATAGAAACACCAAGGATTGCGTTAGCACCCAATTTACCTTTGTTTGGAGTTCCATCAAGTGCGATCATAGCACGGTCGATAGCTTGTTGATCACGTACGTCGTAACCAATCAATGCTTCAGCAATGATGTTGTTTACGTTGTCAACAGCTTTTTGTGTACCAAGACCTAGGTAACGAGATTTGTCTCCATCACGAAGTTCTACTGCTTCGTGCTCACCAGTAGAAGCTCCTGAAGGAACCATACCGCGACCGAATGCGCCTGATTCTGTATAAACTTCCACTTCAAGTGTTGGGTTACCGCGTGAGTCAAGGACTTCGCGAGCGTAAACATCAGTAATAATTGACATTTCTTACTCTCCTTATGAGTTAATTTTTATTACCCTTCTATCATAACGCAAAAAAAGTGGTTTTTCAAGGGAAAATTGGAGCCCTGTGAAATAAATTGCAAGTTCCCCACCCACCCACTCTTTTAAAAAGTGCTATACTAGAATCATGAAGAATCTAGAAAAAACATTGATGGAAAAAGCAGCGGGTTCTCTCCGCTTAGATCCCGATCAACAGCGGAAATACTTAGGAACCTTTCAGGAGCGCGTTATTTGTGGTATTTCGATTGCTGAGGCTAAAGATCCACAACTCAAACAAAATCTCCCCTACATTCTGAGTGCTTTAAACGCAACATACACCCCCCTCTACCTTAAAATTTCGCCTAGTATTCCCAATGATCTCCAATTAACCTATCTGAAAATGGGGAGGGATCAGGGGATTACTTCTACCATCGTATCTGATGAATCTAGCCATTCTCCTTTTGGGTTAATCCTCCATTCCGATCACGCTCTTAACCTTGAAGACACCAGCATAAAGGCCTATCTACCTCAGAAAAAGAAAGAATCGAACCCTAAGACAAAAAAAGGATTCTTCCAGAAACTCTTCGGAGGCTAACCCATAAAAACCAGTTCTGCGCGAACTGGTTTTTATAATACTCTTTTACGGTTTGATTTGCGATTCAATCATAGCCAAAAGGCGTTCTCGGTCTAATTTGAGGTAGGCAATCGCTTGCCCATTGTGAATTTCAATATTTTCCAGAGCGTATCCCTCAGCTGGAAGTGTGATTGGAAGGGTCAGATCATCCCGTCTGAAATCAGGCGAAATCGCATCTTGGTCAAGGACCATCCGCAGTAAAAATTTTGGCAAGGGAATTTTCCCTAATTTAGCAGACTCAACAACTGCTTCAAGCTGGCCCTCCTTGATCACTAGGCTCATATTTAGTTCTAGTTGACTTGTAACTGGACCGAATAGAGTTAGAGGTTGGCGAACTTGGATGTAAGATTGTTCAAATCCGATAGCAGAATTTTCTAAATCTGTTTTCTGTTCCTCAGATAGATTTTCATTCAAGATCGATTTCAAGTCGTTACTAGAAACGACCATTTGCGAGGTCAAACCATCTCCCGTGGAACTTAAATTAGAGACTGCTTGTTGAATCAAGGTTACAAAATTAGTTTTATCCTCCCAAGCACCAAAGCGTTCCTGACTCGTTACCGGATTACTTGGAATAATAAGATACCAAGCGATTCCTAGAAGTACCAGGATTGTGGCTAAAAATTTCAATAATCCTTTCATGTCCTACGACTCTTTCTAATTTTACTCTACCCCCATTATACCACAGGCTGTTTTGGGCACCTCTAAAAACTAAACTCTTAAAAATTCGAACATTGATTTATCAAGATTTCTACGACATGATTTGATGCAAAACCGGAGTTTTTCGAGGTGCCCTTTTTTCTTTCCTAAACGAGTGGTGATCGTATGTGTCAAGTTATTCTCGGAAATTTGAAAAATCAGTCTCAAATCTAGGACGTGCGTGAATTTCAGTTTGAAAATTGCAAAAACACATAAATATCATTGTCATTCAAATTGAATGATTCAGTAAG
>NZ_JADPMS010000075.1:0-3552 GCF_015686645.1 Streptococcus sp. NLN76
AGTTTGACTTCGGATAAGTCTTCGAGCTATTAGTATTAGTCCGCTACATTGCTCACACAACTTCCACTCCTAACCTATCTACCTGATCATCTCTCAGGGCTCTTATTCATTGCTGATGGGAAATCTCATCTTGAGGTGGGTTTCACACTTAGATGCTTTCAGCGTTTATCCCTTCCCTACATAGCTACCCAGCTGTGCCTCTGGCGAGACAACTGGTACACCAGCGGTAAGTCCACTCTGGTCCTCTCGTACTAGGAGCAGATCCTCTCAAATTTCCTACGCCCGCGACGGATAGGGACCGAACTGTCTCACGACGTTCTGAACCCAGCTCGCGTGCCGCTTTAATGGGCGAACAGCCCAACCCTTGGGACCGACTACAGCCCCAGGATGCGACGAGCCGACATCGAGGTGCCAAACCTCCCCGTCGATGTGAACTCTTGGGGGAGATAAGCCTGTTATCCCCAGGGTAGCTTTTATCCGTTGAGCGATGGCCCTTCCATACGGAACCACCGGATCACTAAGCCCGACTTTCGTCCCTGCTCGAGTTGTGGCTCTCGCAGTCAAGCTCCCTTATACCTTTACACTCTGCGACTGATTTCCAACCAGTCTGAGGGAACCTTTGGGCGCCTCCGTTACCTTTTAGGAGGCGACCGCCCCAGTCAAACTGCCCGTCAGACACTGTCTCCGATAGGGATCACCTATCCGGGTTAGAGTAGCCATACAACAAGGGTAGTATCCCAACAACGCCTCCGGTGAAACTGGCGTCCCACCTTCATTGGCTCCTACCTATCCTGTACATGTGGCACAGATACTCAATATCAAACTGCAGTAAAGCTCCATGGGGTCTTTCCGTCCTGTCGCGGGTAACCTGCATCTTCACAGGTACTAAAATTTCACCGAGTCTCTCGTTGAGACAGTGCCCAAATCATTACGCCTTTCGTGCGGGTCGGAACTTACCCGACAAGGAATTTCGCTACCTTAGGACCGTTATAGTTACGGCCGCCGTTTACTGGGGCTTCAATTCATACCTTCGAGAAATCTCTAAGCACTCCTCTTAACCTTCCAGCACCGGGCAGGCGTCACCCCCTATACATCATCTTACGATTTAGCAGAGAGCTGTGTTTTTGATAAACAGTTGCTTGGGCCTTTTCACTGCGGCTCAGTCATACTGAGCGCCCCTTCTCCCGAAGTTACGGGGCCATTTTGCCGAGTTCCTTAACGAGAGTTCTCTCGATCACCTGAGGCTACTCGCCTCGACTACCTGTGTCGGTTTGCGGTACGGGTAGTATATAGATTTGCGCTAGAAGCTTTTCTCGGCAGCCTGACATCAGGGACTCGCTAGAATCACCTAGCTCCCCATCACAGCTCAATGTTACAGGTAAAAGCATTTGACTCTTACCACACCTCACTGATTAGACCAGAATCCATTCACTGGCTTCCCTTAGCCTTCTGCGTCACTCCTTCACTCTATATACTAGTACAGGAATATCAACCTGTTGTCCATCGAATACACCTTTCGGTCTCTCCTTAGGTCCCGACTAACCCAGGGCGGACGAGCCTTCCCCTGGAAACCTTAGTCTTACGGTGGATGGGATTCTCACCCATCTTGCGCTACTCATACCGGCATTCTCACTTCTATGCGTTCCACTACTCCTCACGGTATAGCTTCACCACACATAGAACGCTCTCCTACCATCCTTTACAGGATCCACAGCTTCGGTAAATTGTTTTAGCCCCGGTACATTTTCGGCGCAGGGTCACTCGACTAGTGAGCTATTACGCACTCTTTGAATGAATAGCTGCTTCTAAGCTAACATCCTAGTTGTCTGTGCAACCCCACATCCTTTTCCACTTAACAATTATTTTGGGACCTTAGCTGGTGGTCTGGGCTGTTTCCCTTTCGACTACGGATCTTAGCACTCGCAGTCTGACTGCCGACCATAAATCTTTGGCATTCGGAGTTTATCTGAGATTGGTAATCCGAGATGGACCCCTCACCCAAACAGTGCTCTACCTCCAAGATTCTTAATGTCGACGCTAGCCCTAAAGCTATTTCGGAGAGAACCAGCTATCTCCAAGTTCGTTTGGAATTTCTCCGCTACCCACAAGTCATCCAAGCACTTTTCAACGTGCCCTGGTTCGGTCCTCCAGTGAGTTTTACCTCACCTTCAACCTGCTCATGGGTAGGTCACATGGTTTCGGGTCTACGACTACATACTATTGCGCCCTATTCAGACTCGGTTTCCCTACGGCTCCGTCTCTTCAACTTAACCTCGCATGCAATCGTAACTCGCCGGTTCATTCTACAAAAGGCACGCTCTCACCCATTAACGGGCTCGAACTTCTTGTAGGCACACGGTTTCAGGTTCTATTTCACTCCCCTCCCGGGGTGCTTTTCACCTTTCCCTCACGGTACTGGTTCACTATCGGTCACTAGGGAGTATTTAGGGTTGGGAGATGGTCCTCCCAGATTCCGACGGGATTCCTCGTGTCCCGCCGTACTCAGGATACTGCTAGGTAGTTAGACTATTTTAAATACGAGGCTCTCACTCTCTCTGGCTGACCTTCCCATGTCATTCTTCTATAATCTATCATTCCATATCGCAGTCCTACAACCCCGAGTGGTAAACCACTCGGTTTGCCCTTCTGCCGTTTCGCTCGCCGCTACTCAGGCAATCGCTTTTGCTTTCTCTTCCTGCAGCTACTTAGATGTTTCAGTTCACTGCGTCTTCCCTCTTTAATCTTAACAACTAAAGATACTAGCCATCAGCTAGTGGGTTCCCCCATTCGGACATCTCTGGATCTTCGCTCACTTACAGCTACCCAAAGCATTTCGTCGTTTGTCACGTCCTTCATCGGCTCCTAGTGCCAAGGCATCCACCGTGCGCCCTTACTAACTTAACCTCTTTTCTTAACTCTACCTGAATTAAGTAAACTCTTTATGCGTTCAGCGTTTCGGTTTATTTCTTGTTACTTTCTTTGATATAGATATTCAATTTTCAATGTTCTTACAGGATACTACTTCAACTTTGTTTGTAGTTGAATCTCAGCCTAACTTCGTAGAGAAAAAAGATAAACTTCCTTGTGTTCACCGAACACATCGTCTGTTTCCTATTTTTCTTCTCGAAGTTTCCGCAAGCGGATCGGCTTCGATATCCTGATGGAGCCTAGCGGGATCGAACCGCTGACCTCCTGCGTGCAAAGCAGGCGCTCTCCCAGCTGAGCTAAGGCCCCAAGTTGGTTTTTAACAACTGGTTCTATTCTGTTTTTATTTCTTTTCTTACTGTCTCTGAGAGTTGAATTTCCGACTAACTTCCTAGAAAAAAAGATAAACTTCCTTGTGTTCTTCGAACACATCGTCTGTTTCCTATTTTTCTTCTGGAAGTTTCCGCAAGCGGACCGTCGTCCATATCCTGACTTAACCTCTCAAAACTGAACAAGTACCAATGTCATCCATTTCCTTAGAAAGGAGGTGATCCAGCCGCACCTTCCGATACGGCTACCTTGTTACGACTTCACCCCAATCATCTATCCCACCTTAGGCGGCTGGCT
>NZ_JADPMS010000076.1:0-3433 GCF_015686645.1 Streptococcus sp. NLN76
ATCCATCTTTATTTATAGAAAAGCTTGATCGTTCATAAAAATCATCAGAACTGCAATTGTTTATTACTTGTTTCTGATGATTTTTTTGATAGTTACGCAAAGATATTCAGGGTATGAATAATTCGGGTTAAAGAAAACTCCAGGGTCTCTACAAATCCTGGAGTTTCTTTCCGTGCTCTATTACTAGAATCAGACAAATCTCCCTGAAAAGATCTATTGCCTTCTTCAGAGAGATCTACGTGTCTTTATTCAATTTCAACAGGGGAGACTTTCTCTCATCAAAGAATTGCCAGCTTACTCATTGAACCTTGCCTCATACTTTTGGTTAAATAGCCCTTGAAGATTAATAGTAGGAATTTTTTGAGCCTTGATAAGATCTTCAGTTGCAGGAGCTAGAAAATCCTCGATTTCCTGTAAAATCTCTTTATCTATTGGTTTTTCTTCCAAATAATCATCAGGAGAATAATAAGTCATAAATTTTCCATTTAGATCAGTGTGGTAAAAGTATAGACCTTTTTTTTACCAACTCTTAGATAGTATCCTCCATATTTGTTGGTGAAATATGCGTTGTTATTAAAATATATAGTATGATCGTGTTCCTCGTCAAAGTGAACATAATCACCATTTGGTTCATTGATGAAGTTTTTATTTTCAACAGCCATAACCAATTCAGGTTTAGCACCTTCTTTTCTAGGCATGTTACTAGCATAATAGACAGAATAGCGGGCTAGATTATATTGAATATAACTATAGATGGAGCCAATAAGAATTATAAACACTCCAAATATTGTCAAATATTTTTTCATTTCCTTTGCCCCTGCAGGTTGCATTTGGGATAGTGACTTTGAAAGACTGCTTAAGATTGGTGAGATAAAGCGATTTTTAGAGAGATAAGAAACCAATTATCAACAAGTCTGGCTACTCGTTAAATCTTGCCTCATACTTTTGGTTAAATAGCCCTTGAAGATTAATAGTAGGAATTTTTTGAGCCTTAATAAGATCCTCAGTTGCAGGAGTTACTATACCCTCAATTTCTTGTAACATCTCTTTACCTAGCGGCTCTTCATTTTTATTGTCAACTATGGATGAATAATTTACAAACTTTCCAGTTGAATCAGTATTGAAAAAATAGAGACCATTTTTTTTACTCATTCCTAAATAATACTCTTTATAAAAATACGTGAAATAAGCATTTTTATCTATATATATAGAAGATGTTTCTGCTTCATCAAAATGAACATTCTCAGTATTTGGCTTATCAATAAAATAAATGTTCTCCAAAGCCATAACTAATTCAGGTTTAGCACCCTCTTTTCTAGGCATATGACTAGCATAATAGACAGAATAGCGGTCTAGATTATATTGAATATAGATGTAGATTGATCCAATAAGAACCATGGACATACTCAGTATAATTACAAATTTCTTCATTTTCCTTATCTCCTTTTTCGACCTCGTTTAGCAGATGGTTTTGGTTTAAAGATTTGGGTAACTTTTGCAACTGCTTTAACTACCGGTTTGGGAACAGCTCTTGCAATTGCTCTAACTATAGGTTTAGCTACAGCTTTGGCGACTCTCGCAATAGGTTGAACAATCGTTCTTTGTCCTGGCGTCATAACTTTATTAGTTGGTTTAGCAACTGTTGGAGTTGATTTTACAGTTCTGCGAGTAGCAGCATATTGAATTGGTTTAATGAATTTATTTTGGATGGTGTTTGAACCTTGTTTCATCATTTTGACAAGTGGTGCTGTTTTTTGAGCGATTAATGTGACGGCCTTTCTCGCTATCGATAAAGCAGGTTTACCAATTCTAGTTTGGTAGGCTTTTTTTACTTTTGCAATGCTAGCAGATACCGTACTCCTAATAGAGTTCGCTGTGTTTTGTAATGGTTTAAACACATTTTTTTGAAGGAATTTGCCTGTATTTTTTAGTGCATACTGAGTTAGTTTTTTTGCTGTCTGTAATGGATGTTTGCTTGCACGATCAAAAGATCCTTCAAAAACAACTTGGTCTAGTAGGCCTAAATTTTCACCAATATGTTTAATGCCTCGTTTTGTAAAAATACCATAAAGCCCTAGACCTACTCCTCCAAGAGTTAAGGTTGAAAACACGATCTCACTAGCTAGATTAAGTTTAGCTGTTGTTTTATCAGAACCATATACTTCATACAATAACTGAGTTCGCTTGGTTGTCAAATCTTGACTATAGTACTGAAGAAGTCGTTCATCAAGTGGTAAATCCTTATATTTCGGATGTCTGGCAAGAATAATTGCATCCATATCAGACAAATAGTCTTTTACACTTGTATTGGTAAATAAATCACCAACCAGAGAGTTTTGTTGAAGAAGGATATTCCTTTTCGCACTATCAGTCTGGTTAAAAGCAGACCACAAAAGAGTTGCGGGATTGGCGAATGGATTAACTAAGGGCTGAACAGCTAAACACTTAATAAAAGCAGTATAGTCAAATACGCCATTTTGCTTTTCAAGTGAAGCTAATGTAGTTAACATATGAGGAAGATCGAGAGGATATTTACTAGATTCATTAGTATGTGAGATGAGCTTACGACCAACACCTTTTTCTATTAATGGTTTAGAAAGGTAAATATTAAATAATTTTTGAAGATTATTATCTTTATATACATCATAGGCAAGTGATTGTGCTACATCACGGTTATAAGCAGATTTATCATTTGGATGTTCTTTTTTTACTTCTTTTCCTACTTTTTTAATATAATCTTTTACAGCTTTTACTTCTTCATCAGTAAATCCTGTATTAATTCCAAACCACTCTCTTCTCTTTTCATCATTTCCTTTACCAGGTTTTGGTTTGTTGTTGTCTGGTTTTTTAGGTTTCCCAGTATTCCCAGAAGGATTATTTGTTACTGGAACTGATAATGAAGGACTTGAATTAGTGTGCTGTGCTGGTATCCAAGAAGGAACATGGTAGGGATAATAAACTGGTGTTGGTGGGGAATAAGTAGGAGTGTAATTGATTTGCGGTCTCTGATTGTACTGTGGAATTGGTGCTGGGTAGGTTCTAGTAGGAACTGGATTGGTTCTAGAAGGTCGTGGTTTTGCTACAGAATTAACTGGTTTTGGTTGATTGTTTGCTTTGGTAGGTATTGTAGGTTTTTTAGGCTTATTATACTCTTTTAGTTTTTCTTTTATTACTGTGTTAGCTCGTCTTGCCGTACTTCAGTACTGTCTACGACTCGCTGCCTTGTACTAAAAGTAAACTAAAACTCCAAGCAGGCTTCGCCTGCTAACTCATGACAGAAAATTAGTTCAGGTATATAATAAAGATGAGCAATACAAATCCGTAAGTTTATTAGGGCTTTGCCGAGCCTGTAACTAAAACTGGATGAATAAGAGTCATGAGATAACTCGAATACGCCTTGAGCGTGAAAATAAAATTACAAAACAGCCTCTTA
>NZ_JADPMS010000077.1:0-3390 GCF_015686645.1 Streptococcus sp. NLN76
TAGCACGGTAATGGGCATTGTAATCCGAACCTTCTTGCTTCCCATAAGTTGTAAAATGAGTTGAATCGACATCAATGATAAGATTATCCAACTGATGAAATTGTAAAAAGAGTTGGATTAGTTCAAAATTAAGCTGTCTTAAAGCCTCAACAGTTTCTTCCGTTGCACGTGAAAAGAAACGTGACAGGGTTGATTGAGAGGCTACTTGTTTCGACTCTAGCAGCTGATAGAAATAAGCATCATCTTTCAATTCTTGACAGGCATAGTCTGTATCATGACCCGCTAGAATTTGAAAAATAAGTTGGATAACAATCATTGTGTCTGAGTAAAGAGGGGAATGGCGTTGATCATTAGTGACTAAATATTTGGAAATTAACTCAGCCAGCTTCAAGACCTCAAACAATTCTTTAAAGAGAATCAGTCCGCCATAATTCGTAAGATTTCCTTCCTCAAAAGAAAAATTCTTGTTTTTGGCATTATTATTTGTTAGACTGAACATGTGGATTTCCTTTCTTTTTGTGGTTTTTCTTTCACTTATATCATAAAAGGGAAATCCTTTTTTGTCTAGTCGAATGTTTCACCCAATGGGTGAAAAGCAGAACCTTCCAGAAACCCTGTGATCAATACGGTTTCTGGAAGGTTTTTAAGTTAGGTATGAATAATTCGGGTTAATAGCCTTGAAGTAAGGGAGGTGGAAAAATATTTTAGTATCCAATCTCGAAAAAAGGAAAATCGACTGAATTCCGACCAGTACCAACTATTTCACCAAATTGATAACGGATATTTACTGACTGGAAAAGAAATCTTTGAGGTTGCTCAATTCAATCTACGGGAAGTATTATGGTGCCGTTTTTACAGTCCTAGTCTTCAAATCCACTTTGGCTCTGATTATTACATGTATGTTCAAAGCATGGAAGAAGATAAATTTGAGCAGTGTAAGGAGATAATTCGTGAGAATAACCTTTACTATCAAGAATTCTCTATATCTCCTTATCAAATGGAAGAAGAAGATATAGTGCCTTATACCTATACCTGGGGTGATGGTCAACTGAACCCATCAGGCGATTATCACCATGACCTACGTATTTCCAAAGATAATCCTCTAAATCGCACCTATACCGAATGGAGTAATTTTGACGAAATCGAAAACGGACTGGATTGGGAAGAGTATCAAGCCATAGAACAAAAATATCTTCAGCTGGTTTTAGATTTCTTAGAGCTATTTCAGATAACCAAACTAGTCTTCAATGGTTTATCACTTAACAAAATTTCAGAACTAGATGTCCCTCCTCATTACTTTTCCCCTCAAGAAAAAACACTATTCCAACAATTATATGAATACCCAATTTGTAAAATTAAGCTAGACACAAAAAGCCATTTATGTTAGGCTCAGATAAACTACCACATTTGTCTGAAAGGAACTAACATAAATGACCTATAACCATCTTACTACAAATGAACTTGTAATGATAGAGGCATATTATCAAGAAAGCGTAAAAGTTGTCCAAATTGCAGAAGCACTTGGTAGATCCAAACAGACTATCTACAATGTTATCAACTTTCTCAAACAAGGTCATTCCGCTTATGATTACTATGAACAGTATAAGGAGAACAAAAAGCGCTGCGGAAGGAAGTTAACTACTCTTACTACTGCAGAACAAGAGTTTATTCAAACACATCTGGAACAAGATTTGAACCAACTCAAGACTATAACACTCTCACTTAGAATCATCTGGGATATCTGAAAATGTGCGAAATTACGTCCAGTCCAAATGTGCACGCAGTGCGTGCATATTTGGATACGACTTAAAGAACTGAATAGCTCACAAATGCCCACGAATTATGATAGCCCTATCGTACTAAATAACCTTGGGTAATTCCTCCAAGCTATTTATAAATTTCTTTCCTGTGACCAACTTCAACGGCTAATACAATCATTTCATTATCTCGAATATCACAGATAACCCGATAATTGCCAAGCCTGTAGCGCCATAAACCTTTTTTATTTCCCACTAAAGCTTTACCAATCTGTCTAGGATTTTCCAAGCCATCAAGACATTTTTTCATATCTTTAGCCAACATCAGTCTGACATGCTTATCCATCTTTTTGAGTTGCTTTTTTACCTCTTCGCTAACTACAAGTCTATAAGTTGGATGGGTTACACTAAACTAGACAGAAATTATAAACTCTTCTAAAATTGAATCAAAAGGAGAATATTATGGCTAGGCGTACCCGTCGTCATTTCAGTGACGAATTCAAACAACAAATCGTAGATCTTCATCGAGCAGGTAAAAGACGCAGTGAAATTATCGAACAGTATGATTTGACTCCCTCAACCTTTGATAAATGGATTAGACAGTCTAAAACAACCGGCTCCTTTAAATCAATTGATAATCTTTCTGATGAGCAACGAGAGCTAATGGAATTACGAAAAGAAAACCAGCGCTTGAAAATGGAGGTAGATATTTTAAAGCAAGCGGCAGTGATTATGGCACAAAAAGAGCGATAATTACTGCTAACAAAGACAAATACAGCGTAACGGACATGTGTCGCATTCTAGAAATTTCACGTTCTACCTACTATTACAAAGCTAAAGACCCCAAGGAAACATGTTCCTCAGATAATCATCAAGAAATGATTGAAGAATCTGTTCAAAGAATTTTCAAGAAGAGTCGAGGTGTTTATGGAGCTAGAAAAATTAAGAAAGCACTTGCCAAGGAAGAAATCCAATTGTCTAGACGCAAGGCACGCCAAATTATGAAAAAACACAATTTGATATCAGCTTATCAAATAGCTCATTACAAACCCTATTCAAAAGGGAAAAATGAAAACTCGATCCCAAACAAAGTTAATCGAGAATTCAGTAATAGAAATCCTCTGGAAGTAATCGTTTCCGATCTAACCTATGTTCGTATCCAGAAACGATGGGCCTATGCCTGTATCATTATTGATCTCTTTAATCGTGAGATTATCGGTCAATCATTTGGATGGCAAAAATCAGCTGAATTAGTCAAAGAGGCAATTCAAAGTATTCCTTATTCATTGACAGAAGTTCAACTTTTTCATTCAGATAGGGGAAAGGAATTTGACAATAAGCTGATAGATGAAGTATTTAGTGCCTTCACCATTGAGAAATCACTCAGTGAGGCTGGTTGTCCCTATGATAATGCCGTAGCAGAAAGTACATTTAAATCTTTCAAAGTAGAATTTGTTCAGCAAGAATCGTTTGAAACATTGGATGAATTAAGATTAAAATCGTTAGATTACATTCACTGGTGGAATCACCAAAGGATCCATGGAAGCCTCAATTACCAGACACCTATGGACGTCAGACTAAGGTCTGACGAAAAAGAATTTATAAATTTGTCCAAATAGGTGTTGCCTTTCCA